>NZ_JBHUON010000031.1:0-31920 GCF_042686155.1 Mucilaginibacter antarcticus
AACCTCGCTATAGCCCTGATCGTTGTGCAATGCGGCGGAGACCCGGGTTTGTTTTTCAAAACATAAAAATGGTCGGAATTTCTTCCGACCATTCGTGCCTTGTGGCCGCTCTTCTGTAAGTATCAATATATATTAGTTACCGTTTTGTCTTTCGGCCATTGCTTTAGCCTGATCTTCTATCTGTTTTTTGTAGATAGTTGCCTGCTCTGCAGTTAACACAGCTGTAATTTTATCGGTGGTTGCTTTTCTTAAAGCAGTTTGTTTAGGGCGCATCGCTTCTCTGTCGCCGTTTGATGCTGTACGCAAGCTATCCTGAACTTTACCTTGAGCAGTTAAAATTGCAGTAACCTTGGTTACCTGCGCATCAGTAAGGGTTAATGTTTCTTTTAACCTTGTAACTTGTCTTTCCGGGTTCATTCTGCCGCCACGGGCACCGCCGTTGCCACCATTACCACCGCCATTTTGAGCGAAGGTTGCTACACTGGCACCTAATACCAGGGCAAATACTAATACTAACTTTTTCATGTCTCTTTTAAGTTTATTGTTTGGTCTGTTTGATAAAGATAACAGTACAAGGTTTAACATTTAGCGTGTAACTTAATTGTTGCCTTCAAGTTTAGCAATTGAGCGCTGCATTTGGGCCATCATATTGGTCAGGCTTTCCATAGTAGGCTCAGGTGTAGGTAAGGGCAGGTGGGTAGATATATAGGCCTTAGCTTTCCAAACTTCTAGTATATCTTCTCCGTTAACTTCGTAGGGCTCAAAAACCGGATTGTCTGATACTAACTTCAACTTCTTGTTGTCTTTAAACTTATTGCCGATACGTTTATATACTACGCCATCGCTTTTTGAAATAATTACATAAGTGTCATTTGGCTTTATATCCCCCCAGTTCTCTACATACTCCCCTATAATAGTAGTACCCGAAACCAGTGGTAACATGGAGTCGCCTTTAATTTCGAAACCGCGAAAGGTCCCTTGCTTAAACATCGGCAAGTATAATTTAGGCAAAGCGGCAACATACTCCGGGTCAGCATAGCCATTCATATAGCCGGCGCTGGCCTTTAGTGGCACCATTTCAATATTTTCGTTATCTTCCTTATCTACAGATATACTTAACACACGTAAACCGTTTTGATTAGGCTTCGGTTTTGCTAACCATTTGTCGTCTATATCTTCATTTATAAAATCATCAACTGTTACTTCAAAAAAAGATGCTATGTTTTTTAGCAAATCATACTTTGGCTCGGCTCTTTCTTCTTCGTAAGCACCCACCAATGATCTTTTTATACCTACCTCATCTGCAAACTGTTGCTGTGTAAGGCCCTTCTTTTTCCTTAAGAATTTAATATTTGAAGAAATTTTTGTCATAAAATTTGCATTTGCTAAAATAGTTAGTATTTTTATGCTCATAAAATTAGTAATTATTTTTTAACCAGCAAATTTTATTATCAAATGAAACGCTTTATCTATATCATCACCGACAGGAACAGAAAAAACTTGCACGTAGGTTTAAGTTCAGATCTACTTAAAACACTGAAGTTTTATAGTGAGATGCCTACATTGTTTTTCGACAACGCGCAACAACTAAATAGATTAGTATATTTTGAAGAGATAAATACCGAAGAGATGGCCATGGACCGTTTTAAAATGGTAAGCACATTCACCCGCACGCAAAAAGAAAAAATGATTCGTTTCGTAAATCCAGATTGGGTGGACCTTACTATAGGCTTAAACTTTGAAAGCGGCCTACGCAGCAAACCACAGCTACGCGCATCTTTAAGTCCGCGCCGTGTTGCCGCATAACACTACGGAAAGTATTATATGGTTTTAAATTTGGGCACAAGTACAGCATTGATAAAGTGTATTAAGCCATTACTTTGAGGCACATCAAATTTATTGATAATGCTTTGGCCGCCATTATCATCAATTAACACAATATTGCGGTTAGCATCTAAACGGGCGCTTATTTTGTTGCCACTAAGCGTGATAAAAATGGCAACGCCTTTATTTTCCGCAATGGCATGCGCTATATCTTTAGTAGTAACTGCCCCAGGTAGGGCATGGTAGGTAAGCAGTGCTATAAGTTTATATTTTTGATCGGCACGCCGTAAAGTGTCTCTTTTTCCTTTTGATAATAAATTAAATGCCTGATTACCCGGTGCAAATACCGTAATAGGGCCCTGGCTGGTAAAAGTCTCCTCAAGTCCAGCGTTTTGGATCGCTTTATAAAATTCTGATAACTCCGGTGATCTGGATATATTAGTTACAACATCATTAGTTGATAACATTAACGCGCCTTCTGCCTTGGTTAAAGTTAACTGCTTAACTGTTTGAGGCTGAGCAGATGAATCTGATCTGTTATTTGTTTGAGCAAATAAAACTGTATTGAAAGCCAGCGATATTACTAAGAAAAATATTTTACGCATATATAATTGTAACCTCAAAACAGCCAATATGTTTATACCAATTACCAACCCGGCGTAAATCCTAAGCCAAACACAGGCTTATTAACGTCATTACGGTTGAGTGGCAGTGCCAGATATGGTTCTAATACGAAGTATCCAAATAAATTTACTCTTAACGACACACCTGTACTTAATGCCGGCACACGTTGGTTAGTAGCATACACTCCGTTTCCGTTACTATCTGTACCGATCCTGTCTGGTGCGATTTGAAATTTTATTTTATCACCACTGTTCCACGCTAAACCCGCATCGAAAAACAAATTCAGCTCACTAAATAAAAATTTCGACTTCACCACTGATAATTTTTCCGGGCCGGTAAAAGGCAGCCTTATCTCAAAATTGGCGACAGCATTACGTGTGCCCGATAGTTGGTCGATAGTAAACCCATTGCTTGGCTGGCCATTACCGTTGTAAAATGTTTGCGCCTCGTAACCTCTTATCATAAAGGGGTACCCTATGTACATGGGGTATAATCCGAAGGAATTGCCGAAACGCCCGTACCCATAAAAACGGGCTGCAAATGTTACGGGCGCGGTGCGGATATACTTACGCAGATCAATAGTAGGGGCAAAAAATTGGTAGGTGCCAAAGTTATACTCGGCCTGTATGCGGTACCGGTAGCCGTCAAGTGGTGAAGCCACCCCCATAAAAGAGTCGTCACCAATCAACGAATTACTAAGTTGAAATACCGTAAACGGACTCAGATTTGATCCGCCATTCAATGGATCATTATTGTAGTCTGAGTTTGTGATATGATGCTTTTTACCGCCAACATAATAACCCAAACTGTCGTAGTAACTGCTATACCTATCTACGCGATAATAGTAGTGAGCCATACCGCCACCAATTTCATATCTGGTGGATTTTGAGATAGGGTAGGATGTAAATAATGAAAGCTGATCCTGAAAAACACGAATGATATCATATCGTTCTTCAATTACTTTCACAGGTTTGCCGGCAGTATTAGCCACTGTGGTATTAACAACATTATAGTTAGCAAACTGAAGTGGGATATGCGACACGCCGACGCCAAAATTCCAGCGGCCTTGCTGGTTAATGTACATTACCTGGCCACCTATGTCATAAATTTCTCCGTTAACGGCCACGCCTGCGTATATCTGGTTACGACCCAATATATCGCTAAATATGCCTTGTACACCACTTGATAAGCCAGTGCGACCGAAAGAGTTAACCGAGGCACCAACACCGCTACTTGCCAGATAATCTAACTGAAACTGCGGTTTATATGGAATGGTCTTAATAGAATCATGAGGGATTTTTTGATAAGCCAGGAAATTTTTCAGGTTCGAATTGATCAAATCCACTCCAACCGCGCGGGTGGGTGGGAGCATAGCCGCGTCGAAATTCGTCTCGCTACCGCTAACCGTTACCGGTTTAAACTCTGATACCTTAGCGCTGTACAGCGAATATTTTTGTGAGCGATAATAAGAATATATCACATCGTCGTTTGCAGAAACGCTTAAAGCCGGCGAAAATTCTGTAATGCCGGAAATGCCCGTAAACAGATCGGTCATCTGCTCAAGCTTACCGCCGCTTAAAGTATAGCGGTACAGGTTACGAAAACCATCTCTATTAGATAAAAAGAAGATCTGCTTACCGTCTGAAGAATACTGAGGGTTTAAATTATTTGCGCCGTTGAATAGCCGCAGGTCGCTTGTTTTACCTGTAGTGAGATCATACATCGCCAAGTTGAATGTTATATCCTGCGATGTTGTTCGATCATAAGTCGCTCTGTCACTTGAGAAAACTATTTGATTACCATCCCTTGAAAAACTTGGCTGATAATCAGAATACAGATCATTGGTTAGTTGCCTAATCTTCTTGGTATCAAAATTATATAAGTACAAATCGCTCTGACCTTCTGATAATCCCTGGAAAACGATCTCATTCCCTTTTGGCGACCACGACAAATTGCTAAACTGTTCTGCCTTGCCCATCGATAGGTCTTGGAGTATCCGCCCGCTGGGCACCTCGACCACCAGCATACGGTTACGCCCCTTGGCAAACACGCTAAACGCAAATTTCTTCCCGTCCGGCGACCAAGTGCCCGCAGATTCTATAAAGTTAAACTCGTCCACGTGCGAGTTGGATATTTTGCTGGTGAGTTTCTTGATGATCTGCCCCGTCTTGGCATCGGCTAAAAAGAGATCTATGGAGAACAAATTCTTCTCTGACAAGAAAGCGAGGTATTTACCATCCGGGCTAACAGACGGTGCCACATTCATCTCTCCAGAGTTTTTGTTACTGATAACCAAAGTACCGGTCGGCTTTTGTACCGTGTCTTTCAGGAAAGGCTTATAGGTATTCTCGATAGAGGTTTTCCATAACTGGGACAAGGTCTTATCATCATAACCAAACGTGCGCCTAATACCATAGGGTAAACCATACCGGGCGGTATTTTTAAAGAAAGGAGTTATAATCGTATCACCATAAGTCGAACCAATGAAACTCCAAAAAGCCTCGCCGTAGCGGTAGGGGAAATATTTATTACTCTCGGTAAGATCTCTTACAGAGGGGATATCATGGTTCAGGTAAGCATCACGCATCCACATCGCTGTGTATGAGTCCTTTTTACCTAGCGACAGGTACTCGGCCATACCCTCAATCATCCACAGCGGAAGGTTATTTATGTTCTCAAAATTATCACTCTCTTTACCCAACAAGGCATGATACTGGAAAGCATGCACCAATTCGTGACCCAACACGTGGCGTGTCATTTGGTTATTTTCCATTATCGGCATAATAACACGATTTTTCAAACCCTCGGTAACACCACCTGTACCAACGCTGATCTCACCGTCGAGCGCGGTGGTTTGTTGAAAATCCGGGTGATTAGCGTAAAGAATGATAGGGTTAACCCTTTTAAACGTATCCCTGAAAACCTGTTGGTGTACCGTATACCAAAGCTCGCTTTCCTGCGCGAAACGTTTGATCAGACTATCATTTTTTATGTAATAGTAGATCTCGAAGTGCGGGGTTTTATAAACCTTAAACTTCAGGTTTTTATAGCGAACCTTGTTTTGACCGAAATACTGTGCCTTTGTAACCGAACTGAAAAAAATCAACCCGATAACGCATAGCAAAGCCAACGCAAATTTTCTTAATATGTATGCAGTAGGGTAACGTTTCTCCATATGTGTCAATATCAATGCTAAAATACTAAATCCCGCTCAGTTCTAAGGCAGTATACCGGGCGTTTCGATAATATCAGGAGGAGGGGTGCCTAAAGTATCTATTTCCATGTCAAGGCTGTCAACCGCGGTTGTATCTATCCGGATGCGTGGCGATGGACACTCGTAACTCTTGGTGATCTTTGTAAACGGCTTCGGGAATGGGCCATAACCATAACCAGACTGTGGGTCGGCATAAACTTTCTCCATAAACAAGCCAAAGATAGGCAATGCTGTATGCGATCCTTCGCCACTTTCAGAACTGTTAAAGTGCACACTACGATCATCAGCACCAACCCATACACCGGTCACTAAGTCTTTAGTAATACCCATGTACCAGCCGTCAACATAGTCCGACGAGGTGCCGGTTTTGCCGCCTATCTGGTTATTATTTTTCTTCCAAAGGCCACTGTATTCCCATAAAGCTTGTGACGTGCCACCCGGTTCTTCCATACCGCCGCGGAACATGTAGAGCATCAACCAGGCAACTTCTTCACTTATTACCCTTTCTTTTTTCAACGTAAACTCTTGTATCATACCACCATCCTGATCCGTAATTTTGGTTACCAATAGGGGATCAACTTTTTCTCCTCTGTTTAAAAAGGTGGCATAGGCACGCACCATTTCATAAACAGACACGTCGTTTGATCCTAAAGAGACCGACGGCACAGCTTTAAGCGGACTCTCTATACCAACCTTATGGGCATACTCAACAACTTTATCCCAACCTACTTTTTCGGTAATTTGTGCCGTGATTGAATTTACCGATCGCCCCATAGCCCAGCGTAAAGACATTTCCTGGTAAGTAAAGTTCCAGTCGGCATTATTAGGCGACCACACTTCGTCTTTACCGCCTTCTTTATAGGTAATGGTAACCGGTTTATCGGTAAACTTATCGCAAGGGGCGTAGCCATTATCCAAAGCTGTAAGGTAAGCAAAGGGTTTAAAAGTTGAACCGGCCTGGCGTTTAGCCTGGTTTACGTGATCGTAATTAAAGTATTTATGGTTGATGCCGCCTACCCAAACTTTAATTTTGCCACTAGTTGGCTCAATGGTCATCATGCCGGTATTTAACAACCGGGCATAGTATTTTATAGAGTCGATGCTAGAGAACGTTGTATCCTTTTCGCCTTTCCACGTAAATACAGTCATCCGTTTGGGTTGCTCAAAATAGGCTTTGATTTTAGTACTATCACCGTTGTACTTTTTAACAAGTAGTTTGTAAATAGGCAAACGCTGTTCAGCTTTCTCCACAAAGTTTACTATCTCTTTACCTTTCGAATCGCGCCACGGGTTTTTATCTCCCCAAATGTTGTCAAAACGGCGTTGCAGCATCTTCATTTTTTCTCCTACAGCTTCTTCAGCATATTTTTGCAGGCGCGAATCAATAGTAGTGTAGATCTTTAATCCATCTTCGTACAGGTCAATATTTTTCTCTTTGCACCAGGGGCGCAGCCAACGCTCAACCGCCTCGCGCAGGTACGAGTCGCCATGCGAACTGTTATCAACATAACTCAGGTCTAACCCAATAGGCATTCTGTAAAATCGGTTATAATCGGCCTTAGATATGTATTCATATTTCTGCATTTGGCTCAACACCACGTTACGGCGCTCAACGGCCTTTTCAGGGTTATTAATGGGGTTGTAAGTAGATGTTGCCTTTAGCATACCCACAAGCGTCGCCGCTTCGGCCACAGTTACGTCATCAGGTGTTTTATGAAAGAATTTTAAGGTCGCGGTCTTTATGCCGAAAGAATTATTACCAAACGGAACAGTGTTTAAGTACAGGGTAAGTATATCTTGCTTGCTGTAAATGCGCTCTATTTTATAAGCTGTGATCCACTCTTTACATTTCGATATAATAGTTTTAACCAGCGGTACGTGGCTCAATAGTCCCTGCGATTTGCGTTTACGGGTAGCGTATAGGTTTTTTGCCAGCTGCTGGGTAATCGTACTGCCACCTCGCTTATCGCCGGTAGCAGTGGATATCATACTGGTTGGTAACGAATAAAAATCTACACCACCATGCTTGTAAAAGCGCACATCTTCGGTAGCTACTAAAGCGTTAATAATGGACGGACTTATTTCTTTATACTCAACCGGCGATCGGTTTTCACGATAGTATTCGCCAATTAGTTTACCATCAGCCGTATAAACCTGCGAGCCAACTGACATGGTGGGCGCTTTAATATCTTTCATATCAGGCGAGTAGCCAAACAACCACAGGAAGTTTAGCTCAATAGCACAAAAGAA
The DNA here is from genome assembly GCF_042686155.1 of Mucilaginibacter antarcticus. NCBI lineage: Bacteria > Pseudomonadati > Bacteroidota > Sphingobacteriia > Sphingobacteriales > Sphingobacteriaceae > Mucilaginibacter > Mucilaginibacter antarcticus. The sequence continues at coordinate 7,913 of NZ_JBHUON010000031.1, forward strand.
AATTATTATAAGATAGATTAGAATGACGAAGTATCTCAGGTATCGGTTTTTTATACGTCTGAACATGCGGTAAAGATGTAAATTATTGGCCTAATTTAATAGCCGGTTTATGATTATGTAACAACGCAATTTTAATAGTTTAATTTTAAGCGAAGGTTGGTATTGGTTATTTATTTTAAGTTTGGGTTATATTCTGTTACCATACTTGCCTGGCCGTTTTTAACCGCAATGGCTTTTATAGTTTTTACATTAGCCGTTAGGGGTATAGGCTTGCTGTAAAGTAATGAAGATGTGGTTGGGGTTGACCCGTCTATAGTGTAATAAAACTGGTTAGGCTCCACATCGTTACCGCGAATCTCGACTGCGGCAGGTGGCGCAAAAGTTTGCAATAACACTATTAATGGACTAGGTACGATCAGGTTATCTGTAATGGCCGATGCGGCTTTTTCCAGATCCTGCATAAATATTTTGTTAGGCAACCTACCGGCAAATACCTCAAACTCGCCGCCTTTGCCCATAGCTGCGTAATCAAGATAAATTTTGCTGTAGGGCTTTTTCTCAAGGTTCATGCCCTGCAGGTAAATGTTATTGCGCTCCACCGACGATGCCGCGTTAAGGATAGTGAACTTCTTACCATCCTCTAAATTGATCACCGCTTTCTCAAACTGCGGCAAACCAACCTGGTATTGTGCCGAACCCGGCGAGATATTATATAAGCCCAAAGCGCTCATTACATACCAGGCCGATACATTGCCGCCTTCATCGTTCAGCAAGCCATCCGGCCGGTCTGTATATAATTCAGACATGATACGATTTACATAAAATTGAGTCTTATCGGCCTCGTCGGTGAAGTTAAACAAGTAAGGCATCGTCCGGGAAACAGCGACGCTATGATCATACTCGCCAATCAAATCATCAGATTTTATCTTGGATGGCGTGGTAAACACTTCTTCCAGTCTTTTGGCGAAGTTTTCTTTACCACCATCGCGGGCTATCAGCGCAGTAATATCATGCGGCACAGCAAAAGCATATTGCCAGGCGTTACCTTGCAGATACGGCACCCCAACTTTTCCAGGTTCAAAGGGCTGCTCCCAATTCCAGTTGCGCGCTTGTATAAAGCCGGTTTTGGGGTTGTGAATATTTTTCCAGTACTGTGCTTGGGTTATGTAAGTATTATAATCTAAAGGCTTACCAAGCATTTTTGCCATTTGAGCTATGCACCAATCTGTATAGGCATATTGCATGGTGTGCGATACCCAAAAGGTAGAAACACCCAACCCTGTCAACTTATATATACCACCGAAATAATCGTCTTTTTCTTTGGCAAACTTCATTGCCGATAAAGCCTTTTCGGCATTAAAGCTGCGGTTGCCTTTGGCGTACAGGTCTACAATTAAAGGAGTTAACTGTCTGGCGGTTTCCATAAATGCCGCCCTTGCTGGGTTATTGAATATTGAGTCACGGTTATCATACACCAATAAAAACCCGTTGATCATATCAACTGCACGTTTTTGATCAATAAGCGCCAATACTTGAAACTGATCTCTTATAGCATTGCCTGCGGTGTAAAACGAATTGTTAAATGTGTAATATGGAAATCCGGGGGTGGTATAAGTTCTATCCAGATCGCTGGCTTGCTTTAATCGATATGGCCCCCGGTATCTACCGTCAACATCGCTATGGATGTTTGGCGATAACATACTATGATATAAGGCAGTATAAAACATCTGCCTTTTAATCTTAGCATAGTCAATAGGAGCTACCTTTTTGCCGGGCGGTTGTTTATAAGCAGCATCAATAGTATTAGCCACCAATTGCCGGGTTTCGATAGAAGGCGCTCCGCCTTCAACATCAATTTTGCCGAGTTCTGTCAGCCAAACTGTTTTGGCCGCTTTAAAAGTAGTTTTAAAATCAAAATCCGGAATCTCCGCATCCAGGTTTTTCTTTGCACCATCTGTGCCTGTAACTGATAGTCCTGTTTTAACCATCAGGTCGCCGGGGTTATCAAATTGCAGGCATAGCTTCACGCCGTTTCCATTTGTTTGTTTTATGTCCCCGTTAAACGCTGTTTTATTTGTTATCCAATGCTTTTTAAAAGGCTTAGAAAACTTGGCGTAAAAGAACACCGCCTGATCAAAGCCAATTGATCCTTTTATTTCATGATCATTAATAATTTCTACAGATTGATAAATATTACCGCGGCCATAACTTTTAAGATCAATAAACAAATTTGCCCGGCTTGTAGATGGATAGCTAAAAGAGTGTAAGGCAGATCTGTTAGACGAAGTAAGCTCAACGCCAATATTAAACTTATCTAACTTAACGCTATAGTAACCGGGCGATGCGGTTTCGCTCTTTTTTAGAAACAACGACGCGTTAGGCCCGTCAAACTTAGGTTCGCCGACGGTGGGCATCATCAGCATATCGTAAAAACTCTCAGAACTTAAACCGCTCAGGTGTTTAATGGCAAAACCATATATAAGCGAAGCTGTGTATTTGTATCGTGGTATACCGTCACTTTCGCCGGCAGACATATCAGTTACCGGGTTTACCTGCAACATAGCGTAAGGCAAAACAGCGCCGGGGTTAACCATGCCTTTTCCAGATGTACCTATAAAAGGGTTAACGTAGGTGGTATAGTCTTTTTTCTTTTGTGCCCATGCCGGTAAGTTATATGCAACAGCGCACAACAAGAAAATACTTAAATATTTAATCACTTTACAATATTATAGTTTAGCCTATAAAAATAGTGATTTGGGAAGATTTACCGGCAGTTTAAAAGTTAAATAAGGTTAAATTCATCGGCATCCCTTAAAAAGGGCATAGCCCGGCGGGCTTTCACCAATTCGTGCGCCGAGATAGAAAATGTATAAACATCTTCTTCGTCGCGTTTGTAATAAACTACATTGCCATTGGGGTCTATACAAGTCGAGTCGCCCGAGTGATAAACTTCGTTACCATCATGGCCAACCCGGTTTACGCCAATAACATAGCACTGGTTTTCAACCGCCCGGGCCGGTATTAGCGTTCGCCAATGCAGAGCGCGACGCTCCGGCCAATTTGCAACTATCAACATCAGGTCGTAAGCCTCTTTAACATTGCGCAGCCACACCGGGAAACGCAGATCATAGCAAATAACCGGGCAAATTTTCCACCCTTTTAGTTCCACAATAAGTTTATCCTTGCCTGCTGTATAGGTATGATCCTCCTCGCCCATGGCAAACAAGTGCTTTTTATCGTAATGGTTGCTTTTACCGTCAGGGCGCATCCATATCAGCCGGTTATAAAATTTGCCGTCCTCCACAATAATAAGACTCCCCGTAACCACGCATTCATACTTAACGGCTATCTGGTGCATCCACTGCATGGTTTTACCACCCATCGGTTCGGCCAGTTCGGCGGCGTTCATGGTAAACCCGGTGTTAAACATCTCTGGTAATACTATCAGATCGGTTTTTTCTCGGATACCGGCCAACCGCAACCCAATGTTTTTCAGGTTTTGAGCTATCTTTTCCCAAAAAAGGTAACCTTGAAATACAGTGATCTTTAAATTTTCCATTATCGTTGGGTTCGGCAGTAAATGTTAACTAATACGTGATATTTATCGCAGAAGTTTAAAATCTAACAATCTATTAACGGCGTCATCAAGCGTTTCTTGCTTTTTGGCGAAACAAAATCGTAAAACTTTATGATCTGTACCTCTGGTATAGAAAACAGAAGTAGGTATACAAGCCACACCTGCCTCGCGTGTTAACCTTAAAGCGAACTCAGTATCAGCCTCATCCGTCAGGTGGCCATATTTTACAGATTGAAAGTATGAGCCCGATGATGGCAGCAACTCAAATTTAGTTTTAGCCAGGCCATTTCTGAAATGATCTCGCTTTTGCTGGAAAAAAGAGGGTAGGTTTAAATAAGTATCCTCATCTTTTAAATATTGAGCTATACCTTGCTGCACTGCAGAACTTACGCTAAACACCAGGTATTGGTGTACTTTTTTAAACTCTGTCATTAAATAAGCAGGAGCAAGGCAATAACCAATTTTCCAGCCGGTGGCGTGTAATAGCTTGCCGAATGACGCTATAATAAAACTACGCTCGCGCAGTTCAGGGTACATTGCCATGCTGTGGTGGGTTTCGCCATCGTAAATCAAATGCTCGTAAACTTCATCACTTAAAATCAATATGTCCTGGGTTTTAACAATGGCACTTAACTCGTCGATATCGTCCTGATGCAAAATGGTAGCCGTAGGGTTGTGGGGCGAGTTTAGAATGATCAAACGCGTGCGGTTGGTAATAAGTTTTTTAACCATAGCCCAATCAATACGGTAATCATTTGATGGCTCCAACTCCAGCGACTTTACGACACCACCCATTAGTTTTATAGCAGGGGCGTAGCAATCAAAAGCGGGTTCAAAAACTATCACTTCATCGTTAGGGTGCACAATAGCCGTAATAGCGGTAAAAATAGCTTGGGTGCCACCCGCTGTTATGGTTATTTCGGTATCAATGTCATAATAGGCATCGTATAGCTTTTTCGTTTTGGAGGCGATTGCTAGGCGCAGAGCCTTTACACCAGCCATGGGCGCGTATTGATTATGACCATCTTTCATGGCTTGGTTAACCAGTTCTATTAGTTTAGGCGAACAATCATAATCCGGGAACCCCTGCGATAGATTGATAGCGCCAACCTCGGCAGCCAGGGCCGACATGGTAGTAAATATTGTAGTGCCTAATTGTGGTAATTTTGATGTAATAGATGTCATTTGATGCTAAGGTAGGCAAATACTACCTGTTTAATAAATTTTTACCAAGGTGATGGTTGTAATAAGTGATTCACTTTTAGTGATTCAGTCTATTTCTATAAAATAGATAAAAACCGAATAATTAATTGTTTTTCAATAAGTTAAATAACCAACATTCAAGTACTACTACTGTTGCAAACTGTTTCACCTAAAATCACAAACAATTAATTATGAACACATTATCAAAACATGCTGTTTCAACTGTTTCATATTATCTAAAACATCGCATAACCTTTTAAGCCATTTATACTACCTTAGTGATTATGAAGAGATATCTACCGCTATTGCTTTCAGTTATGGTCTTTCTTGCCTGCAATCAGCAAAAGACATCCAACGTGCCGGTGGTTGGTTTTGTTGATGCCTTTGAAGATGCTACAATAGCACAAGCACGTACAGGTTTTACCAACGCCTTAAAGAAAAACGGCTTCAGCGAGGCCGACAAGACAGTAAAAATAGAATACCGCAATGCCCAGGGCGACATACCGACGCTCACGCAAATAGTTAACTACTTTGTTTCTGAGAACGTTACACTGCTGGCTACCAGCACTACGCTATCGTCTGTAACAGCAGTGCAAAAAACCAAAACTATCCCAATTTTTGAGATGGTATCGCCAACACCCGAGCGAATGAAAGTTATCAGCGCTGATGGTAAAGCACCTGCAAACCTGTTCGGTGCCGTTGAAGATTTAGCGTATATAGATACTTCTTTTAACCTTATTACCAATCTGTTAAAACCCAAAGGAGCGAAGCTGATTATTGGCATGATCTACAATCAATCCGAACCGCAATCGGCAGATGCTATGCAACGCATAAAGTCGCTTGCCGATCAATTGGGCGTAACGCTTATAGCCTTGCCGCTCAACTCGTCGGCAGATGCGCAATTGGTAACGCAGGCGTTGTTATCTAAAAAGATAGACGCCTTCTTCGCCAATCCGGACAACACGGTTTTTGCCGCCTTCGAGACTATTTTGAAGAACTGTAATCAGGCCGATGTGCCCATTTTCACAAGCGAGGCTGGTTTAGTACAACGCGGTGCAGTGGCCGCCTTTGGTGCCGACATTTATCAATGGGGCTACCAGGCAGGCGAGCAAGCCGCCCAATACTTAAAAACCAACAAAACCGACGGCCTGAAACCAGAAATGGTTAAGATAAGAAAACGGGTGTATAACCCCGAGGCGGTTAAGAAGTACCATATCAATATACCTTCAAATTTTGTAGCCGTTAAGTAATGAGTTTTTACCTCACCGCGCTCTTACAGGGCCTTTGCTTTGCAGGCATTGCACTGGGTATTTACATCTCTATGAAGATATTTAACATTCCGGATATCACTACCGATGGTAGCTATACGTTAGGTGGGGTAGTGACAGGGATTCTACTTACTAACCACGTAGCAGGCTACCTGATACTGCCAACGGTGATACTTGCAGGCGGGTTAGCGGGCGCTATAACAGGCATTATACATACTAAGTTAAAGATTAACCCGCTGTTAGCCGGCATATTGGTGATGACCGCTTTGTACTCTATCAACTTAACCGTAATGGGGCGTTCTAACCTCCCACTGATAGGAACTGCATCCTTGTTTACGTCAATCTCTGTAGTGACAGATGTTAACCAAAATACCTTAGTTATACTATTGTTATTTGTTGTGGCTATAACCGCTTTGATAGCTTACCTACTAAAAACAGACTTTGGAATAGCTATGCGGGCGACCGGCAATAGCGAATCAATGGTCCGGGCGCTTGGTGTTAATACAGATAGGATGAAGATTACCGGACTAGCGTTAGCTAATGCACTTACAGCAGTAAGTGGTTATCTAATTACACAATTTCAGGGATTTGCGGATATCAATATGGGGATAGGGATAGTGATAGTAGGGTTGGGGTCCGTCATCATTGCTGAGACATTGATAGGATGGTCGCAAATCACAGCTGTATGGCTAAGTTTGGCGTTAGTATTGGCAGGTGCGGTAGTGTTTCAACTGGTGCTTGCACTTACACTGGATATTGGGGTCGACGCAAACTTATTAAAACTGGTTACCGCCATATTTGTATTGATAATTGTAAGTTTACCACGTTTAACCAAAACAACTGATTAATAACTATGACTGATCGTATAATTAAAAATGGCTCAATGGCGCTTACCGCGTTTTTTGTGTTTACAATCTGCCTGTGCTCTACCTTGTATGTAAAAGCAGCCACGCCATATTATTATCAAATCAAGGTTTATCATTTCAAAACAAAAGCGCAAGAGAATAGGCTGGACGCTTATCTGCAAAATGCGTACCTACCGGCAGTGCATAAAGCAGGTGTTAAAAGCGTAGGCGTTTTTAAACCCATAAAGCAAGATAGCCTGGATAAAAAGCTCTACCTGTTTGTGCCATACAAAACCTGGGACGCCTTAGAAACCACCGACCAAAAGATACAGAAAGATCAAACTTATACTGCTGCCGGGAAGGACTACCTGGATGCGCAATACAACGATCCAACATACAATCGCATAGAAACCATTGTACTACGTGCATTCACCAATGCGCCTGAACCTTTAACCCCTAACCTAACGGCAAGAAAAGCCGACCGGATTTATGAAATGCGTAGCTATGAAAGCGCAACTGAAAAATACAATGCCAGCAAGGTTAAGATGTTTAATGCGGGGGATGAGATAGGCATATTTAAAAGTTACGATTTTAACGCCGTATTTTATGCCCAGGTTATAGCCGGCAGCCACATGCCTAACCTTATGTATATGACTACCTTTAACAGTATGGATGATAACAAGGCTAAGTGGAAGCTATTTTTTGCCGATGAAAAGTTTAAAGCCCTGGGCAAAATGGCTGAGTACCAAAAGAACGTATCAAAAGCCGAAAGCTTCTTTTTGTACCCGACCGATTATTCAGACTACTAACTTCGAGAGATCAGCGACAAAAGGCGTCCTGGATTACCGAGACGCCTTTTTTGTTAACTCAATAAGTTACTGAAGAGGTGATACTAACTTATTCCCTCCAACACTGTCCTGTCGTCTTTAGTCCCGCCGGTATTGGCTATCATATATCAAGGCGTAAGGTAATAGGCCATCCCTAAAAGACTGATTTAAAGCTTAAATGTGTAACGGGTTGAAATGCGCAGATAGGGGTAATTATTATCTGTCGTAGGAAATTCGTGATAATTGCTATGCAAATGAAAATACCCTGTTTCAGCTGCCAGTGCAAATCTTTTTGATAATAAAACGCTAGCCTCGCTTGATACAGTATGCAAGAAATGGTGGGATGGGTGTCCGTTTACCGTGTGTGTCCAACCTCCGCGGTAATTAAAGCCGTAAGTAAATGTATTTTCTATAGTCAGCAAACCACTTACACCGAAACCGGCACCTACACCGTAATCGTAGTTACGTCCGTGCTTCAATTTCAAATAAGGGTCGGGCGTTGCGGCCAATAGAATGGGACCGCCACTAAAGTTAGTGTTGATCTTTGTTTTTTTAGTGATATTATACTCAGACAAGAAATTCATTTTAACGCTTTGTCCTCCGTAAAAAAATGCCGAGTTATTCAACAGATCATAATTTGCCGACAAAATTGCCAGGTGTTGTAACTTTTCGTTCGATTTGATTTCCCATCCAGCTAACGATCCATATACGGCAATGACATTTAATTTAGAACTATCATCCTTCCCAAATTCAACATTCACATTTATGTTACTAAAGGGGGTATCATAATCATTGTAAGGGGTACCGTACACTACCTTAACGCGCCCATATGCTCCGTAATTACTATTGTGCAAAATATTAGAACCGACACGATTAAAAGTTCTGATACCAGCGTCTACTTCCACAATTATTTGTGATGAATCAATTTTAGAGTTTTTGGATACACGGCCCCATTTGCCATCCATTATCCTGTTCAGCCCATTAGTTGGATTGATAACAAAACCTAGCACCTCGCTGGCTTGACGCCTGAAACCTGCACGTTGATTGTTGACTATCTTGTTGGCGAAACGGTAGGTCATCTCACCTAACACAATACCACCGAAGGTGGTATTAACGAAATCATTTATGGATGGCCGCATATTTTCGGCAAAAGTCTCCCAAACATAACTACCTACTGCGGTTGCAGGGGCAGATTCCCAAAATGTATATCCGTTGGTGCGGAATGAGTTGTAAAACTGGCTACCATGAAACGGGTGACCAAATTGATTAGTTTGAAAAAAATCATCATCCCATTCCCACGAACTTGGTTTTACGTTACGTTTGGTAGTTTCCCAAGTGATATTAGCATAGTCTTTTCCAAGCAATTTATCATATATCCAAGGTATAACTACTACAGCGCCAAGCTCCAACCTTGCGCGGGTTTTACGAATCGGTTTGTCGCGCCAGCGAATACGGGGCTTGGCTATACTGTCTTTTGCGACAGGTTGTTCAAAATTAACAGGCACTTGAGCTTTAGCTGTATTGCCTATAAAAATTATAAAAACTGTAAAACAAGCAAACAACATTCCATGCAACGAAATTTGCTTTTTCTTCGGATAAGTAACTTTGTAATACATAGTAGAGGGGTAGGGCAAGATAAAATATATTTATAAAAGATTTTACTAAAAGAATTGTTTTATGGCTATTTAATTAAAACACAAAGTTTATATATTTGCGCTATAATATTGTATAATCTGATATGAAAAAGACCTTAGGACTTATAATTACACTGATTGGGATAGTGATTGTTGGCGGATCATTTGTATTTACCCCTGATCACGCTTTAAACCTTGGCGACTCAAATAGCGGTTTAAGTGCTTCTGCAGGTTTAGCTTACGGGGGCTTTATAGTTTTCGGTATCGGTATTGTATTGTATATCTCTAGTCTTCCTTTAGCCGGCGAGAAACAGCGATAGTTGCCGTTTTTCTGTATTTAATTTAGCTTTTTCTTATTTTCACAAGCCAAATAAGTGCTTTGGCCTTCACCCTTATTGTCCAAAACGGGTATATAACGCAATTTGTGCTACATGATTAATTACATGGGCTGAAGTTTGCTGTATGTATTGGTTTAAATATCCCGCCTCCAAATCAATTCTTTTACTAAAACGATAACCAAGAGCAACGTACGCACGGTTCTGGTCAAAAAAGTGATTGTTAATTTGAGTTTTATTTTGAACGTTAACAAATGCTTCATTTTGCAGTGCCATGAATGCCCCGTTTGTAAAAGTGGCCTCATTATTAAACGGAATAACCCCGCGTACAAAGTACCTTACCCTTTGCGAAAAAATATCAGGCTGAGTAGCCGTCGAACCTAAAAAACGTTGCTCTAAACGGAAACGGTGTGTAATTGCCGTGTTGGCACCAGCCTTTTGCGTAACTATAAATTGTTCAAACAATCTATTTTCGTGGCGCAACGTTTTCTCAGCGGCAGCATTGCGGCCAGCGGCAGATACGTAGGCATATCCTACGGTAGCACTTTTATTTCCAAAGTAGTAATTGATATTTGGCCGCAGTAGTACATTTTTAAGATAATCGGCATGATGTGCTGAACGAAACTGACCATCAAAAGAAACACCCCAGTGCTTAGACAAACGTTGGATGTGAAACCATGCCGCCCAGCCCGAAAATTCATTTGTTTGAGCAACCGCCGTTTTTGAATAGCCTGTCAGTAATATAAGCGAGAGTATAGCAATTCTTATAAAGTTAATGTAGAACGCATGCATAGAATAAATATGTTAGAATGACAATCCTGCAAATATAAGGCTTGTAGTAAGAAACGGCAATCACTTACGCACTGAAAACTTATAAACCGTTTCCGAATTAAATTTCTCCCCAGGACGCAATATCACGTTGGGGAATGTCGGTTGATTCGGCGAATCCGGAAAATGCATGGTCTCAAAACATAGCGCGCCCCATTTTGTAAACGGCCCACCGCGACCAATAATACGCTCACTAAAATGATTACCTGTATATACTACAACACCAGGCTCGGTTGTGTACACCTGCAGCTGGCGTCCGCTGGCGGGATCATAGGTAGTTGCAGCAAGAGCCAATTTGCCCGAGGTGTTGCGCAACGCAAAAGTTAGATCGTATCCCTGACTTGCTTCAATGTCTTTACCTATTAGTTTCTTAACAGTGAAATCAAATGGCGAACCTTTTACATCAAGAATGTGGCCGCTTGGCATTACATTTTTATCAGCTTCAAGATATTTATCAGCCTGGATAGTTAACTCAGTGTTGGCTACCTTACCGGTGGTGCCGGTGAGGTTAAAATAGGTGTGGTTTGTTAACACTACCGGCGTGGGCTTATCGGTAGTCGCAGCATATTTAAGTTTAACCTCGTTGTTATTAGTAAGCGTGTAGATCATCGTCACATTCAGGTTGCCAGGGAAACCACTCTCGCCATCAGGGCTCAAATAAGTTAATCTTAAGGCTACTTCTGTACTACCGGGAAGCTCTTCAATGGCCCAGACTTGTTTATCAAAACCTTTAGGCCCACCGTGTATATTTGAAGGGAGGAGGTATTCTTTACCGTCCAATATGAATTTTTTATTAGCAATGCGGTTGGCAACACGGCCAACGACTGCGCCCAGCAGCGCATTGTTACGACCCTGGTATTGTTTTAAAGAATCGAAACCCAGCACAACACTGCCCATTTTATTAGCCCTGTCCGGCGTAATGATATCTGTTATAGTTGCGCCGTAGTTAATTACTTTCATCACCATACCATTGCTATTGGTTAGTGTATACTGATAAATTTTCTGTCCGTCTATTTCGCCATAGGCCGATTTACTGATAAATGGCTTAGCTACAGCAAACACATGAGCTGCAAATGTGCTTATAAGCAGAACGGCGACAGAAAGCGAGATCTTTTTCATACGGATAGTATTAAAGCAGACCACATAGCCTGCTTTTGAATCGTTTATTACTTGGTTAAAGAGAATGGTTTATCATCAGCACCAATCCCGCGTTGCGTATTTGGCTTGTTGCTCATGTCAAGCTTTAACGTACCGCCTTTTAACAGATCTGCATGGGTAATAAAGTTTTTGGTGTAATTAGCGCCATTTAAACTTGCCGATTGAATATAGATGTGATCTTTATCATTAGCCGCGGCTTCAATTACAAACTTTTTACCGTTCTCTAAATTGATGGTTGTCTTTTTAAACATCGGGCTACCTAAAGCGTACTCGCCGGTGCCGGGGGTGACGCTGTACATACCCATAGCACTCAATACGTACCATGATGATGTTTGACCCTGGTCTTCATCACCCGGGTAACCATTTTCTGTGGCATCATATAATTTTGACATCACGTTACGGGCATGGAACTGTGCTTTCCAAGGCTCGGCGGCATAGTCATACAGATAAACCATGTGTTGTATTGGTTGGTTGCCATGTGCATACTGACCCATGTTAGCCATCACCATTTCGGTCATCTCGTGGATCATGCCACCATAAGTCCCTACTTTAACTTTGTTTGGCTCGGTAAACACCGAATCAAGCTTGGCAGTAAAGTTTTTGTTGCCACCCATCAGGTTTATTAAACCCTCAGTATCCTGAAAAACAGACCAGGTGTAGTGCCAGGAGTTACCCTCGGTGAATGGGCCGCCCCATTCAATAGGGTCAAAGTTTTTAGTCCACTCGCCATCTATACCTTTGCCACGCATAAAACGGGTTGATGGATCATAAACATTACGGTAGTTGTACATCTGGCGTGCAAACAGATCCATATAACGCTGGTTGCCGGTTTGCTTGGCCAATTGATAACCACACCAGTCATCATAAGCGTACTCTAACGTTTTAGCTGTTGCTTCGCGGTATTTAGGGTAGGGCACATAGCCCAATTGGTAGTACTCTTTCCAACCATCACGACCATTTGCCGGCCCCCACGGGCCTTTGTTCATAGCTTCATGCTCATAAGCCTTTAAAGCTTCTTTTGGATCAAACGTACGGATACCTTTAGCCCAGGCATCAGCCAATAATGATATGGCGTGATTGCCGATCATACTACCGCCTTCGCTCGGGAAAGACCATGACGGCAGCCAGTCGCATTGTTTGTAAGCATCAATTAAAGCTGCAACATAACGGCCATGCATTTCTGGTTGAACCAATGAGTTAAGCGGGAACTGCGCACGGAAGGTATCCCAAAAGCCAGTATCGGTGTACATATAACCGTTGTGTACCTGGCCATCATAAGGGCTAAAATATACCGGTTTGTTATTGGCATCAAGCTCATAAAATTTGCGCGAAAACAAACTTGCTCTAAAAAAACATGAGTAAAAAGTTTCCATATCAGCCTTAGTACCACCTTCAACGGTTACACGACCTAAAGACTGGTTCCAAATCGCGGCGGCTTTGGCTTTAGTTTGCTCCAGGCTTTTATCAGCACCCAACTCTGTTTTTAAGGTAAGTTGGGCTTGCTCAAGGCTAATGTATGATGAAGCGGTTTTAACCTGCACCTTAGCGCCTGCCTTAAACTCTATATAAGCTCCTTTGCCTGCACCTTCTGCCACAAGCGAATCTGCGTTAATGGTGTTATTCTTATTTTCCCAGGTTCCGTAGGTTTTTATCGGCTGGTCAAATTGCACTACAAAATAACTTTTCCAGCCACGTTTAAAACCTTCGCCATTGTTTACCCAGCCGGTTATTCTATTTTTTTTCGGCTCTATCTTAACGCCGCTTAAACGCGTGTAGCCATCTAAAACCAGAAAGCTTTTTTTACCTGCCGGATAACTAAAACGCAAATGCGCGCCTCGCTCGGTTGGCGATATTTCGGTAGTGATCTGGTTATCAAACTTTACCTTATAATAGTTGGGCTTCGCGACTTCATTAGCATGACTAAATTTAGCCTGGCGCTTGTTTTCATCAACCACCAATTCATCAGACATCGGCATTAAAGAAAACACCGCATAGTCGCGGGTCCATGAACTACACTGGTGGGCTTGCTGAAACCCCCGGATTTGATCCAAAAAATACTGATATTTCCAGCCGTCGCCGTTCTTGCCGGTTTGCGGTGTCCAGGTGTGCATGCCAAAAGGCAGGGCCGTGGTAGGGTAGGTGTTACCGCGGGTTAACTGGTGCTTAGAGTTGGTGCCTTGAAGTGTGTTAACGTAGCTAACTAAATCCTGCTGCTGAGCAAAAGCGGTGTTAGCAAATAATAGTGGGGTAAAAAGTAAATGTTTTAATTTCATGTGCTTTATTTGGCCTGACATTTTGTTAAAGGAGTGTGTCGTTTGTGCAAACGGTTTATCCTTCAATAATAAGTATTTTGGAGCTTATTGAGGCTTTGTAATAATTTACTTACAAGAGCTGGGTCGCGCTCACCGACATAGTTTTTTATATACCTATAAACCACACCGTCCATTTTCTATGAAGAAGAGAAAGCCGGGCTATATCGCGCTTACCTCACCATTCTTAATTACCAGCTTACCACTAAAAATCAGGCTTTTATCCAAACGTGCACCTATTGACTGTTTGATCACATTCGCATTTCGCAGTACTTTTTTATCAAAAACTTTTTTACCGTTTATACTAACAGTTACTTTTTTATCCAGATTGACCAGGTTGTCGTTCAGGTAGATATAAAGCACATCGTTTTGGTTCTCCATGATAGTAATATCATTTCCCGCAACCGCTACACGTGCTTTTAAACCTTGTTTTGCAGTAGCTACATCGGTACCTAACCAGTAGAACTGGCTACGCAGGATATCATCCTGTATCCATATAATATCTTTAGGTAGCGAGTTACGTCTATACGACGCCATCCATGGTACGGCAATAGTATCTTTGCGGCCCATCCAGTGCGGCATATCAGCATAAACATGCGTATCATGTATAAAATTGCCCGGATATGCTGTTGCAAGACTGTCCATGCGTTTGCCCCATTGAGCTACCAATTCATTACGTTTGTAGGCTGCATCTTTGCCGCCAACAAAGGCTGTAAATGGCACATTCTTTAAATTCAAGATCTGGGCATCGCCGGGGTGGCCGGCCATCATAGCTGTGGCGCCCCAGTAATCAGCCAAACGCGGCGCAAGTTGAAACACGCCGTCACCGCCGGCAGAGTAGCCCATTACATAAACTTTATCAGGGTTAACGTCATCAATAGCAATTTCGCTTCTAACAACTTCGGCCAGCAGTTCGTCCATAGGATAGTCGTGCCACATGTTCCAGGTATTTGCCGGGCTGCGTGGTACAAAATAGACACCTTCTTTTGGTGTGTACAGTTTCTTCTGATTTTCCCATTGTCCATCGTTAGCTTTTGCGGTGGTGCCACCGCCGCCATGTAGGGAAATATATAAACTACGGCCATCCTTAGGCTTATCGCCAAATATTTGGGTAGTAAACTTCATGGTGAAGTTTTTATGCTCAATCTGCTTTGCGGCCCACTCGGCTTCAGCCTTTACTTTTTGCTGCGCGATCTGGGTTTGTAGTTCAGTAGCGGCAATTGCATCGGCTTTTTTACGGGTCAGATTAGTTTGCGAGAAAGTTGCCACGCTACTGATTAGTAATAACGCAACGGTAGTTTGGGTAGTTAAACCAAAGATAGTTTTAATCATCAGGAAATATTTGTTGGCTAAATTTAGTAAAAAAGAAACCCGGTACAAATTGCACCGGGTTTCTTTTAGTATCTGTTATAGGTTGTTATGGTCTTTCTTTACCACTGTATTTGATGGTAATCTCCGGGTTTTTAGCATAATCATCCCAAAGTTCATCAATAGTTTTACCAGATAGTGCAGCCCAGGTAGCGTCTGTATAGGTATGATTGCGTAATTCTTTGTCAAGTTGAATGATCATGCCGGGTTTAACTTTCTGATCAATCCACTCAAAGAAACGAGCTGTGATCCTGTAGCTGTTTTTGTATTTTTGTTTTAATTGGTCGGCACTAAGTCGAGAAAGCTCAGGCATGGTCCATTTTGAACCAATATTGTCTACACCAAATTTGTAGCGGATAAAATCAGCGATACCTTCGGTCAACCAAACAGGGCCTGATCCGTAACCGTATCCCTGTACCAGGTGCATACCTTCGTGAGTTACCACATCGATATCAGTTGGGTGTGATTTCATGTATTTGGTAGAGAACAAAATGCGATTACCACTTGCCTCTGCAACTCCCGTATAAGCGGTATCAGTAACAAATACTACTTCGTGTGGAGCTTTCTCATTAAACATAGCCACTAATTGTGGGTACGATTTGAAATAAGTATCTATTAACTCTGCTTTAATACTTGGTACAAAATCAGAGTTTTTGTTGATGAACACCAATTGGAAGCCATCTTTCTTAATAGTATCAACAGAAGCCCAGTTTTTGTGCAAGGCTTCTTGTAAATGATACTGAAATTGGGCAGCATTCTTTTTGTCTTTAATCCATTTGCTGTTTACAACAAATGCGCCTGGTTTAGCGCTCAGTGTAAAGTTTTTAGCGGTATCAATAACACGCATAGTAACCTGCCTGGCGGTTCTGTAACCATCTGCACCGGCAAATGGAGGGTACACTGATTTAAATGCGGCGTTAACAGCAGCAGTATCTACGTTAACTTTTGTGTCGTTAACAACCGTTACGGTATAACCCATTTGGCCGCCGCGCCTGGCACGTTGAGGGTTTTGGCCGGTTGTACCTGTTGCCGGTGGGGCAGTCTGCGCGAAAGTTGTAGCAGAAAACAGTACTAAAAACGTAAGCTTGGTAAATTTCTTAATCATATCAGTTCTTTGTTTGCCATAAATATAGTTGATGTTCATTTAAAATTATGTAAAAAACAAGATACAGAAAAAGCAACAGCTATAAGCAAGTAAATGGTTGATAAACCGGGCTATTGGTTATACACCTTATGATAATGCTATTGGTAGTAGGTGCCTGCAGGTAAGGCCCGGATTTTAAAATGGCCGTAAGTTCGGGGACGGTAACGCTTTCCAGCGCTTCGGCTTTTACAGGTAGTGCGGCCATCGCGGGTAATGCTCCAACCGCGTTAACAAACTTCTACGTGTAACGCGAACATATTTCCCTGATCCATGGTATTTTTGAGGGATTTTAACCAGAAATAAATATTGGTTTAAATGGATTTTGATGACAGATTAACAGAAAGATAATTTGAAGCAACCATAAATTGGCTACATTTAGGCATGGGCTATCCTATTATAATTATTCCCTATTTAAATGTAGACGGCATGGCAATTTACCCGTTTATTCTGCTCAAAAAAGCTGATCATAGACGTGATGCTGTGCTTATCCGCCATGAAACCATTCATCTTAAACAACAACAGGAGATGTTGGTGCTGCCATTTTACATGGTTTATCTAATCATTTATCTATTTAACCTTTTCAGGTTTAAAAATCATGACAGAGCATATAAGGCTATAATTTTCGAACGCGAAGCATATAGTAATGACCGTGAACCGGGTTATGTAACAAACCGGCCGTTTTGGGCTTTTTTAAATTGTAAATAAAAGGTGCTAACCAGTTGGCCAGCACCTTTAAGGTATTAAAATGAAGTTCTGTTAGGATTATCATCTTCCTTGCGGACGTCAGTTCCTAAGTCACTGCGGTCAAGTTCGTCCGAAGCTTCGCCCGTTTTAGGATAAATCTTGTTGTTAAAATGATCGTGCGTATAAAAAGTGTCTTGCTGGTAAACTATTAACACATCATTATCCGGTTTTTCAAACACGCTTCTGATCGTAGTTTCTGTTTCGGGTGTCAGCATACCTTTTTCGTAAGCCGGCAATGCCATTAAATGCTCCAGCGTTACCGATGGTAAATAGACAAGCTCATCTTCTTCATCATCGTCGTCGTATTCATTTTCATCATCTAAATCGTCAACATCCGTTACAACAACGTCTCCGGTGTTGTTAAGCTGATTTTCAGCAACTTCATCGTCGTCTTCTTCGCACAGTTCAGGTAGCTCAGCAATACCAATTGGTATCAGCACCTTTTTAGCAATATCAATGTCTAATTCATTTTCTTCTAAATCAACAATCATGTAGCGTACATCGCGAGTTTGCGTGTCAAAAAGCACGTCATCAACTTCGCCTATACGGCGGCCTTGGGCATCAATTACTTCCCATCCGGTTATATCCGGTTCGCCTTCTACTATTTGGTAGTCGCTACCATTAAGTTCTTCAAGGCGGTTATATTTATTTTCTTCCTGATATGTCATGTTATTAGTTTTTAGTTTGTTAATGATTATTTGGACCTAAATGCTACAATAGATACATTACGATTTTGCGCTCTGCCTGTTTTGGTTTCGTTGCTGGCTACCGGCTCAGTTTCGCCAAGAGATTGCACAGAGATTTTGTCGGCCGTGATACCATTATTGGTTAACCAGTCTTTCACTGCGTTAGCACGCTCGGCCCCTAATTGCTTGTTGTCTGCCGCATCACCCGTCGAATCTGTACTGCCGTATACGGCTACAACAGCGCCTTTAAAGCGATTACCCAACGCAGTCGATATTTGTTTAAGCTTAGCCTCGGCATTGCCTTGCAGGGTGTTTTTGCCAGTCGCAAAAAGGATATCCTCGCCCAGGCTATAAATGGTATAGTCATCATTTCCTCGTACACTTACGTCTTTATCCGTAATGTCAGCGTCGGTAATCTCCGGCGAGTTAAAGTCTACTTTGCTCCAGTCTGGTTGTGTAGCGGCTACTGTTTCGCGGCTTGAAGTATCTACAGTAGTACTGCTGGTAGTGTCGGTGGTTGTCGCGGTGCCAGCATTCTCTTTACCGCAACCTTTAAATAAGAAAAACAGGATTGCTAAGGCTACCAACCCCAGGATAATCCACAACAACGGGTTTGATTTTTTTGGTTCTACTTCTAAGTGTGCCATTTTTGTTTTTGAGTTAGATGTTTTGTATGCCCACCATTTTGGTGAGTTAATGATAAACACACAACGGCTAGAAAGTTTTAATTAGAAGTGAAATATGTTTCCTTTCGCGTATTTAACGCAATAGCTTAAGTATTTAATGTAGCGCCTTGATCGGTTAGTCTTCTATAGCCTCAATTCCCCTTTGCTTTAGTCGATCCAGGTTGTCCCGCATTTCCTGTAGGCGGTCAGGCGAATGTCCCTGCCAGTCAGTAACCTCGCCCACAACAAGCAATGGCGCACCCGTACGATACGACTTTGACGGATTACCCGGAAATTTCTTATCGGTCAAATTGGGATCGTCCTCATACGGTCCGGTAGGCTCAACAATATAAATTCTGCCAGGTGCATCGCCTAAAGCTAATTCGGCGCCCCAAATAGCTGCATCCAGTGTTGCGTTCAGGTAAACATATTTGGCTTGTTTCTGCTTGCCGTAGTTTGAATTGAAACCGGGTGCTATTAGATCGCCGGGGTTTAGCTGAGCCTTGGTTCCGTGGAAAAATTGCGGTGCTTTTTGGTCTATTGGTATGCTCATATAATTTTCGATGTTATTAGTTTACAACCAAAAATATGAGCTTTGATACTTCAAAAATTAGTTTTTCAACTATAAATTTTAAAGCACAATAGCATATTGAACTGGGCGTTATCCTTGCAACGACTGCAGAATACACAACCGAGGTTTAAAATAATTCAAAAATAATAACTTGATAGTTTTTTAAATAAACATCAAATACCTATTGCGAATTAGATCGACTTTAAATACATTTGCATCCCGCTTCTGAGGGTTGAAAGACATCAACAGATAAGCATGCCCAGCTGGCGGAATTGGTAGACGCGCTGGTCTCAAACACCTGTGGGAAACCGTGCCGGTTCGACTCCGGCGCTGGGTACAAAGCCGTGATCACTACGAATTTTCGTTCTGACACGGCTTTTTTTATTGCCTAATTTGCTGTTTATTAAGTAAATAAGATGCACTGCTTCATTCAGTTTTCCGGTTCGATGTACCTGTCCGTCAAAAACCCACTTTTCAGGAAAGATCGAACCAATCATATCTCGCTGTCTCCTAATATCTGCGTTTAAATACAATAGATCAAGCTTTTTGAGGTTTTCCACAGCTTTGTAGACAACCTTATCAATATCAACAGTAGCAGCACTATTGGCGAGAAAATCATTTAGCATAACCTCCAGTCTGGCAATCTTCTCTTCCGCTTCCGTCTTGATCATTTTATAATCAGCACCGCTAATATCATCTGCAAGCAACAATTCCCTTGCTTTGGTAATTCGGTTATTGTTTTGTGTGATTCCTGCTATGAACTTTTTACGTTCATAGCGCAAGTAGCCCGTTCCACCCTGATACAAGTCCAGAATCACTTCCTTATACAATTCGGCCATGCCTGGCTTTGGAATAAACTCACGCAGTTTCTCTACAAAGGCCATATTGACTGGCTCAGCCCTGTAACGAACGCCACAGGACGGCTGGCAATGATAGTAATGGTAATAATTATTACGTCCCTTGGAGGCGCTACCTGTGAGTAAACGAGAACAGCGGTTACAATTCAGGAAACCTCTTAAAGGCAACTTATCTGGCGTAACCACCAGTACGCCATGAGAGCTGTTGATGCCAATATCCCGCACCCTACCGTCCATAGCTTCCTGCGCCTTATAGAACAATACTTCGGATACGAGTGGTTCATGCGATCCCTTTACCAGCTGTTCTTCCTCCTGCTTGTAGGCGGACACCAAAACCTTTCCACAATAGCCTACATTCCGCAACGCTGTCCTGAAACTGGTTGCACTGCATTTCAAGCCTCGGTGTGCGGCCATTTTGTAAATTTCTTGCGTCGTGAACACACCCTCGGCGATTTGCTCAAAAGCCCAGCGCATGTGAGTGGCTTCTGGCTCATCGATAGCGACATACTTAGTCCCGTTTTCCCTCGTTCGATTGATGTAACCTGGAGGGGCAACGCCTAACCATCGGCCTTCCTTTCGTGCCTGGCGCATACCTTGCTTTACATTTAGTGCCCTGCGGTCGTTTTCTATTTCCGGCGTGGTTAGGTAGACAGCCAGCATCATCTTGTTTTCCGGCACGTTCATATCCAATGGCTGCTCAATGGCCTGGGGTTCTACGCCTATCCGGCGGAGAGTACTGATCATCTGGTAGGCATCACTTGCATTACGGCTGAACCGGTCCCATTTGGTAAAGAGCACCAAGTCTGTTTTACCCTTAGCTTTCTTAAGCTCGGCAAGCAGTTTCTTCCATTCGGGCCGTTCAAAAGTTTTGGCGGAATGATCCTCGAAAATAATCTTTCTTGTCTTGATATTATTGATCTCACAATATTTAAGAAGTACGTCTTCCTGCAATCGTTGCGAGTATCCTTTATCTGCCTGCTCGTCGGTACTTACCCTTATGTATATATCAGCTGTTCTCATGGCAAATTATTGAATTTATGCAAAGTGATCAAAGTTTATTAAGGTTTTGTTTAAACTTGAATTCCAGTGCTTTAAGTTCTGTATCTATGGCTAATTTACCGAATTTATACATGAAATCCAAAATTAATTGTGCTTCTTCTGGGGTAACTTTTGTGCCATATTTCGCCAGTATCTCCACCGCTTGGGTGGGCGTTACATTACGCTTTTGCGAATAAATCATTTCCATATCCTGCCTGATTTTATGTTACAATATTCTTGACTTGTCAGCTAGGCAATAGACAAGTAGCTTAAAATAAATTATAGGCTGAATAAAAACAGAAATATTTCTTAAAGAGCATAACAAGTTGGCCATATAGTTATTGGCAATGGCAAAGAAAACCCGAGGAATTTTTCAATTCAATATTTGAATTTATAAAAAAAGATAAACAGAAAAATCTCGGTTATTTGACAGATTGCCATTTGAATTATTAAAATTCCACCGTATTATGATATCCAGTAAAGAGGGATTATTAAGTTTACAAAGTTAAGTTATCTTTGAGTTACATCAATTTTAAGCTGCTATGAAAATTCATATCATGGGTGCTTCATGTGCCGGATCAACAACGTTGGGTAAGGCTTTGTCAGCCCAATTGGGCTTTCCTTACTTTGATACGGATAACTACTTCTGGGAACCATCCGATCCTCCTTTTACTGTTAGATGCAATCCGGACGAAAGAAATGAAAGGATTCAACAGGATTTAGCCAAAAACAGCAATTGGATAGTAGGCGGCTCTGTAATTAATTGGGAGCTAGGATGGGAAGATTTGTTTGATCTGGTTATATTTCTCTATATCCCCCGAGAAATCAGAATACAACGATTGAAAGATAGGGAATTAGAACGTCACGGTACTAGCCTTTTTACTAATAAGGACAAAGCTTTAAAATATGAAACCTTCATTAAATGGGCACATGGTTACGACGACAATACAGCCAAAGGCCGTAACTTGAAAGCACATGAATCTTGGTTAGAACAGCTTACATGTCCAGTGATCAGTATTAATGGGGATTATACAGTTCAGGAAAGAATTGAAAGTATACTTAACTTTCTTAAATAACCTGGATCTGATATTCTTTAATAGTACATCCTCTCATTATTCCCTGATTATCTTAGAAGCCAGTCAATAATGTCGTTATTCTACCGTTTTTTGAAAGTTTGTAGTTTATAATAAACACACTTTAATTAATTCAAAAATGTCAAATTACCATCCACCGCCTGGATCAAGTGTCTGGTTCGTCGAATCTCCACTTTATTACCTGGGTTGCTTTGTTCAGGAATTCAAAGGTATTCTTTATGAACTAAAATCGGTTGAATACGAAATCTCTCTCCAACTATCCATTTGAATATTCAGTTGTTCAATTCTACTTTTTGCCCGATTAAAAGCATCACTGCCAAGGAAAAGAGTTGTTGCAGGGTTGTGGCTGTTCACCAGTTCTAAAAATGCATCAGCAATTCTATCGGGATTACCTAACTGTGCCCCATCCATGTCGTTCATCTTTTCATGATATTCCCGTAGGTAAACATATTCTTCAATCCTGTTTTTATTATAGGCAATTGAATCTGCTTTAGCAAAATTTGTCCTGAACCATCCCGGTAAAACGTTGGTAACATTTATGCCCAGTGGTTTAAGGTCATTGGCAAGTGCTTCTGTCAGGCCGCTCACTGCAAATTTAGCCGCGCAATACATTGACCAGCCCAAGCCAGGGGCAAAACCGGCAATAGAAGAGATGTTAATGATATGGCCCGAACGCTGTTTTCTTAAATAAGGTAGCGCCTGCTGAACCACCCGCACAACTGCAAAAAAGTTAACTTCAAAATTCTCAGAGATTTCTTCAGATGTCAGTTCTTCAAGCGCCCCGCCAAGCCCATAACCAGCATTGTTTACGACAACGTCAATGCGTCCAAACTTATCAATTACTTTCTTAATGGAATTGGCAATGGACGATTCACTTTTCAAATCGACCTTCAATGGCAGGAAAAGGTCGTCAAAATCAGGAAGTAGATGAAATCCTGAAATTAATCTTGAGGTTGCAGCAACTTTATGACCTTGTAATAGCAGCTGTTTAGCGATCGCCAAACCCATGCCTTTTGATGCTCCTGTTATGTACCAAACTTTTGTATCGCTCATGATATTTAATTTTTGATACAAAGTTAGTCTTCAATAAAACTTACGGTTTGTTGATATCAAACCGTTATTTGTCAAATTCAAACCTGCCGGAAGGAAGAAGGATTAATTTTGGCCTGTTTTTTAAAAAATTTATTGAAATGCGCCTGGTCCTCAAAACCCAGAGCATAGCTGATCTCGGCTATATTCCAGTCCGTATATTTTAATAATGCCTTTGCCTCGGCGGTGAGACGTTCAAATATATGATCAGTGGTTGTACGCCCGGTTGTTTTTTTGATCGCTCGGTTAAGATAATTGACATGTACCGCAAGCCGGTCTGCAATTACCTTAGGTGAACGAAACTCGAACCGTTGTGAAGCGGCTTCAATGGGAAATTGACGTTCCAGCACTTCTGAAAAGACTGATGTTATCCTGGAGCTGGCGTCGGGATGCTGAAAAACGTTTTTTGATGGCTGGAGCTTGATGGCTAGATATATGAGCTCACTTACATAGTTTTTAACCAATTCATATTTATAAATGTAATTTGAATTTAACTCTGTAATCATCTTTTCAAACAGCATATGAACCTCTTGATTTGTATTGTCTGTAAGGTTGAATACCGGGTATGCCCCGACAGAAAATAGAGGCAAATCGCCCAGATTAAGCCGTAGATTCTCCTTGAAGAATTCATCTCTGAAGACACAGAAATAACCCATGGTATCAGGAGTCAGAGGTGGATATACCGCTGATATTGACCACCCAATTCCGGCGGAATGTGACCAGTGATTCCGCGTCAAATTGACCACCCCATTCCGGGGCAAACTGACC
>NZ_JBHUON010000032.1:0-31412 GCF_042686155.1 Mucilaginibacter antarcticus
AGATAAATATTTGATATTCAGATATCTATATCAAATAAAACCAAATCCTTCAAAACAAAAAAGTCGGAAGATTAATCTTCCGACCATGACTGGCTTTAGGCGCCTTTTTTAACTTTTAAGCTTTCCATTAACTGATCGTACAGATCAGTTCCGGCTGTTTTATGCGGAGTAAGCTTTTTAACTTTGGCGCGCTTGCCTTTTGATTTTGCTTTGATGATGTTTAACAGCGAATCGCTATACTCGTCTTTAAACTTGGTAACATCAAATTTTTCTGCATACTGATCTATCAGCATTAAACCCATATCCAATTCTTTTTTACTAATGGTCATATCCCTGGCTACTTCCAAATCGTCGGTAGCACGAATTTGCTGGCCAAAACGGATACGGGTTACCACTAATACATTATCTACCGGGTGTACTATACAAAGGCTCTCAGTACTGCGCAATACAAAACGTGCGAGGCCGGCCTTTTTTGATTTTTTTAGCGCCTGCAGTAGTAAGCCATAAGCTTTATTGTTTTTAGTATCGGGCTCGGTATAGTATGAGGTTTCGTAAAACATGGGGTTAACGTCGTCAATATCTACAAAAGATTCTATGGTGATGACCTTACTCTTTTCCGGCGCCGCATCCTGAAAATCCTGCTCATCCATAATAACGTAATCTTCGTCCAGCTTATAGCCTTTTACTATTTTGTCGTAAGGCACTTCCTTGTGCGTACTTTCATTAACACGCTGAAAACGAATGCGCGAGTGATCGCGGCTATCCAGCATATCAAAATCAAGCGAGTTAGATTGTATGGCCGAATATAGTTTTACCGGTATACTAACCAAACCAAAACCAAGCGAACCTTTCCAGATAGATCTCATAGCTAATCATTTATATCTGGTATAACTATTAACAGGCCAAACGGTTTTGAAAATAGATTAAACAAAAAGGCCTCTCCGAAACGGAAAGGCCCTAAACTATAAGTCAATTTAAATTATCGTTCAGACACACTGGCAATGCGGTAAGCGGTTTTGCCATTGCTGCCTTTTAAGGCTTCATAGTAAACGCCATCTTCGCCAACAAAATACTTGGTGCCATTAAGTGTTACGGCCCGTGTGTTTGCAGGCAATTGTAAAATGATATCGCCTACCCGTGGGGCTACCACTTCCACATCGCCATTGGCATCTTCGCCGCTGGTGTTTAGCACGCCGTCTTTGCCGGCAACTACATAAACTGTGTCGCCTTTATCATTCACCACCACTTTGTAGTAAACACCGTGGTATTCAAAAAACTGCTGGTTATCAATCATGATGCTTTTAGCGCCTTTAGGCAAGCCTGGTACTGCTGCTCCTACGGGCGGCGGGCTAACTACGTAACCGTTATCATAGGGCTGATAAAAAGTACCGTCAGCATAGTAAAACATTGATGCGCCCATGTAAAACGGATAATAACCAAACGGCAGGCTATTCATGTAAAACCCAAATGACGGATAACCCCACAGGCCTAAACCACCGCCGTAGCCAAATGGATTATTATAAAAGTAAGGCGACCGATAACCGTAGCCAACAGAAGGACGAATGCTGCTAAAGCCGCCGCCACTCATACCGCCACGGCTAAAACTTAAGCCGCTACCACCACCGCCGCCGCTACTACCACCACTGGTAGCATATTGCCCGCCACGTTGCTGCGCTGCAACATCAACCACCATTATTACCGATAAAGCGCCGGTAAGAAATATACCGGTTGCGTATTTATATAGCTTTTTCATATCTCTCTTAACAATCTTTAACACGTTTCTGAGCTAATTAGTATCGGCTGGTAAAATTTACTAATCCCTCTTTTAGTTTAGACGAATTACCGTTCAAAAGGTTTAATTAAAGGTAGAAAATATTTGAATAATATTTACGACAGCTTATTCCTGAGACGCAAGCATATCAGCCGGTAATGTCAGCTTGAAATTACTGCCCAGATCTTTTGCCGAATCAACGTCAATTTTAATGCGATGGAAGGCCGCAATAGATTTAACAATAGGCAGCCCCAACCCAAAACTATCCTGCTGCATAGATTGCCTGAACTTTTTAAACCGGTTAAATATAAAAGGCATATCCTCCGGGCTAATGCCAATACCGCTGTCTGTAATGTTAACTAGCAGGTTGCCCCCCTCCTGCTCGGTGGTGATGACAATTTCGCCATCCTCGCGATTGTATTTGATGGCGTTGTTTACCAAATTAAAAAACAGGTTGAAGATCAAAAACTTGTTCACCTGTGTGAGTTTATAATCCTGCGGAATCAGGATATCAAGTGTGATATTTTTTTCAGGCAAGCGTACTGATATTTCGTCGTACACCTCCTGCAGTAACTCGTTTAATGATACCGTATCCTCTTTTAAAAACTGTTCGTTCTCTATTTGCGATATCAGCAAAAGGGTCTTGGTAATACTTTTCAGGCGATTTAAGATTCGCTGCATTTCCAGCAGGCGGAGCTTAATGTCTTCGCTCACATCGTCCTGATCAAACATATTTTCAATTTTTGATTGCAGGATAGATATGGGTGTCATCAGCTCGTGCGAGGCGTTGGATATAAATTCGCGTTCCTTTTGAAATGCGGCTTCTATAGCTTCGATCATCTCGTGGATACTCAGGTCAAGATGCTGAAAATCTGACGTGGTAGTTTTAACTTCTTTATAGCTACCAAAGTTAGGAAACTTCTGCCCTATCAGCTTGGTTTTTATAATCAGCCCTAACGGCCGCAAAATACGGTTGGTATATAACTGATCTGCCAGTATCGTTAGCAATATCATGCTGACTAGTACCACCAGCGCGATATTTTGAAGCGGGGCACTAGTTTCATCTAAGGTATCAACGCTTTTGCCAATCTCTAACAGGTATTGTTTGCCTTCGTGCTTAAAAGTGTGGCTTAAAATGCGGTATTCAATGGTATCGCGCTCCACCAGCCGGCGCTCATTTTTTATGGTATCAACCCGATGATCGGGCAACGAATCAGTTTCTATGGTCAGGTATTCTTCCTTAAGCGGCAGGTAATAGCTGCCATAATCATCTTCGGCAGTAATATAGTTGTCCAAGCCCTGCTGTTTTACAATTTGCAAAAACTTGTTTTTTTGTTTAATAAGGTTTTTATCAACGTAATTATGGCTGATATTTTTAATGAGGAGCGGCACCAGCAAAACAAAAAACACCGCTATTACCAGTTTAGATATGGCATTAAACAGCGTGAGTTTAGTTTTTAATTTCAATGCTAAGCGTTAGTTTTTATTTTATACCCCAAGCCCCTCACGGTCTCTAACCAATCGGGTGAAGCATAAACGTTTAACTTTTTGCGAATGTTTTTTATATGAGCGTCAATGTAATTTGAGTCGTAATCGTCATTGATGATGCTGCCCCAAATATGCTCACTCAACTGCGTGCGGGTAAGCGTGCGGTTTTTATGCATTATCAGATACGCTATCAGGTCAAATTCTTTTTTAGTAATAGCATTAACGACATCGCCCTGGCACGTAATAATGCGGTCTGTCAGGTTTATTAAAAACTCGCCCAACTCAACAATACTTTGCTTAAGGCCAAACTTGCGGCGCAAAATGGCCTGCATACGGCTTTGCAGTTCTAATAATGAGAATGGCTTGGGCAAATAATCATCTGCTCCCAAATCAAGCCCGCGCACACGGTCATTTACCTCTACCCGTGCTGTAAGAATAATACAGGCCGCCTCGGGATTATTTTTCTTGGCTTCTTTTAAAAGATCGAGGCCATCATAATCAGGCAGGCCAAGGTCTATCAAAATAAAATCATACATGTTGATTGCTATCTTTTCAGACGCGGTACGGCCATTGTAGCAAACCTCGGTAATGTAATTATGATTAGTCAGAAACAGTTCAAGTTCGCCTGCTAATGCTTCTTCGTCTTCAATAATTAAAACATTCATGCTAGTAAAACAGATAGAAAAATGTTAAATTAAGAAAAGATTCGCGTTTATTCTGCAAAGCGCCTTCAACGTTTACCGGGATAGAGTATTTGTAGGACGCTTCAAAAGTATAATGAGGGGTATTATAGGCTATTGGCAGTTTAAAGCTATAGTTAAGCACATTTAAACGTCCATTATTTACACTGTAAGGCCCACTGCCAAACTTGTAGATATTTATAGCTTCTAAACGATCCTGATGTTCAAGCGAATAAGTTTTAACAAAGTTTTGAGTACCCATAATAGCGCTCAGGGTTGGGTTGAACGAAAGGTAATCCTCGTCTGTAAATATATTGCCCTTGGTCTCAAAATACTTTGATTGGCTAAAGGTCATAAAAAAATCGCTCGACTTGCCAAATAAGTAGTCTAATATAACTGTTGATTTGGAGTGTTTCCAGTTATACGAGTTTTTCCAGTTGATATCATTTGATGTTGCCGACTCGATGATGCGTTTCTCTTTGTTAAAAATAAAACGGTTGTATGATATGGAACCGGAGAATTTCTTTGATGGTCTGTAAAGGTAGCCCCCGCCCAAATCAACCTCATCAACAAAGGTGCGGTAGCCAATAAGCCGCAAAACTGAGCCGTAAACGAAAAAACCCATTTTAGTGTTATAAACTACATCGATTGACGTAAAGGGATAAGTAATTGGCCCGGTACGGCCAAAAAACATAGCATCGCTACCATAACTTACACCTACTGATAATGATTGCTTACGAATGATTGTGTCGGTATCAAGCACCATATGCCTGCTTTTATAAAGCATAGTATGCCTGGCATCGCTTGTAAGGGCCATGGTGCTAAGTATCAATAAAAGCAGGATATGCAGGTATCTCATCTAATAACAGTTCAGGTTAATTACCATTTCGTCTCGGTATCTCGGGCGGCCTGTCTAAACCTTCAGGGCGGCGTTGCCTTGCTTTTGGTTTGGCTTTAGGGTCCTGCACTACATCTGTCCCACTTATCCTTTCGGGCTTGGCTTGCTTTTTAGCCTTCGATATTTCCTTGATCTTTTTTTGATCTTCATCAGCCGAATGCTTTTTTGTGGTGTCCTTTTGCAACTGGGTTACAAAAAAACCAGCCACAGCATTGCCGTTGACAAGATCGCGGGAGTCTATTCTGATTTTAGCAGATGATAAGTCCGTTGCAAATATCAACAACAATATAATATATGCAAGCCGCTTAATCATTTCAAAGAAAAGAACTGGTAAATTTTTCTCAAATACTTAGTTAATAGGCAGTGGTGCTCAACCACAGCCCTAAATTATAGTAATAGGTGTTCACTTTATAATAAATCACATTTTTTGGGCCGCGCCAGCACCTGCAGCCTGCAGGCGCACCTTTTAAAAAATACGTTTTGAGGATTAGGCCAGGGTGATATCTTTTGAAGGATATACGCGGTTTTGGTCGTCAATTATAACACAACCAATTTGGTTTAATTTATTTATCAGGTAAATACCGGCATTAACACCTATAGTCATTACGGGGGTAGCCATGGCGTCGGCAAATTCAGCAGTGGGACTAACTATGCTTACGCTTTTGATACCGCTTATTGCAAAGCCATTTTTTGCTTTATTGCCTGATCTCTTTTGGTTAATATCAGCGTATTTATCTGTATTTACAGACGTTGCAATGGCCATGTTACCGATCTCAAGATCAGCATATGGATGGTTTTTTTGACGGGGATCGGCAATAGCTACGGTCCAGGCTTCCATATCAGGCGTAAAGCCCCAGGTAAGTAAGTCGCCGCCCGCATTAATAACACCGCTGATAACACCTTCCAATTGAAGGATATACTTAGCTCTATCGGCAGCGTAGCCCTTGCTATTAGCGCCAAAACCAATACGCATGCCTTTTTCTTTTAAAAGCACGGTAGTGGCAACGGCGTCAAGCACTACATTTTTGTAATTAACTGCAGTACAGATTTTAACAGGGGTATTAATATCTTCGTCTGCTTTATCGGCAGAGTAATAAGTAACATCAAATGCGCCAAAAGTAAGTTCAGAGATTTGGATAGATCGGTCAATCAACTTAAATAATTCAGCACTAACTTTAACCGGTTTAACGCCCGCGTTACGGTTGATGGTGTTAACATCGCTCTCCTCGGTAAAAGTACTAAGCAGCTTTTCTACGCGGGTAATTTCGGCAATTGCACTATTTATACGTTCGCCAGCCCAAACAGGATCACTCCCTACCACACTAATTTCAAACTTATTGCCCATCAGCCTTACTTCGCGACGGTTGATGATTAAGCTATTTACTACTTCTTTGTTTAGAGCCAGCATAATGCAGTCTTTTATATCCAGCAACTAAAGTAGGTGCGCTTTATGAAATCAAGATGAAAAGTAGGGTATGATAAACGTAAAAAACCGGCTAAAGGCAACTGATTTATGGCAGATTTAGCCAGTTTTAAATCAGTTTTAAACAAAAAATGCAGATACACAAATGATTTAGCTCATTCGCACATCTGCACGTTTGTATATCTGCGCATTAACAAGTTTACGCTACCGTACCTTCTTTTAGTTTCTCGGCGTTCTCTGCAAATTGCAGAGCTTCCATAATTTCCTGGATACCACCATTCATTACTTCTGACAGGTTATAAATAGTTAAACCAATACGGTGCTCGGTTAAACGGCCTTGCGGGTAGTTGTAGGTGCGTACTTTAGCCGAACGGTCTCCGGTGGCAACCATGGTTTTACGTTTTTTAGACGCTTCTTCCAGGTGCTTTTGCAATTCTAATTCATAAACACGTGAGCGTAATACGGCAAGCGCTTTATCGTAATTTTTTAACTGCGATTTTTGATCCTGGCACTGAGCCACCAAGCCGGTTGGTAAGTGCGTTAATCGCACTGCCGAATAGGTAGTATTAACCGATTGACCACCCGGGCCCGACGAACAGAATAAGTCTTTACGGATATCGCTTACATTAAGCACAATGTCAAACTCATCTACCTCTGGCAATACAACTACTGACGCTGCCGAGGTATGCACCCGGCCCTGCGTTTCGGTATCCGGCACCCGTTGTACACGGTGTACACCCGACTCAAACTTTAATGTACCATAAGCATCCTCGGCATTTACGTTGAACACAATCTCTTTGTAGCCACCTGCGGTACCTTCTGTGTAATCTACCAATTCAGTTTTCCAGCCGCGTTTTTCGCAATAGCGCATGTACATACGGTAAAGGTCGCCGGCAAAAATTGAAGCTTCGTCGCCGCCTGTGCCGCCACGAATCTCTACAATAGCGTTCTTTGAATCTTCGGGATCTTTAGGTATCAGCATCAAACGGATCTTTTCTTCCATTTCCTCCTGCTGCACCAATAGTTCGTCCAACTCAGATTTAGCCATCTCTCTAAACTCCTGATCTTTCTCTGTAGCTAAGATCTCTTTGTTGGTGTCGATGTTGCTCATTACATTACCGTATATATTATACTCGGTAACGATCTTGGCCAGGTCTTTATATTCTTTATTTAACTGGGCAAAGCGCTTCATGTCAGACATGGCATCCGGGCTGCTTAGCTCTGCTTCTACCGCTTTCCAGCGTTGATATATTAATTCTAATTTTTCTAACATAATGTGTTATACTATAAACCGGGCCGGTTTAATTGCCCGTTTTTAAAAAGCCTACAAAAATACAGTTTTTTAGGGATAAAGGTAAAGCCTTGAAAGCTTTAAGATAAAAGCTTAGCTTACAATGACAAAGGCGCTAACGCTCGGCTTCAAAATATTCAAGGCTCAGCTGTTCGCCATCAAAAACAGCGTAGGTGTTATAGTTTACCCACTCGCCCAAATTTATATAACGACTATTGTCATCAAGTTTGATATCAAGCGGTAAATGGCGGTGCCCAAATATCAGGTAATTATAGTGTTTACTTTGTAGTAACTCTCTGCTGTAAACTACCAGCCATTCTTTTTCGGCTGCTTTGCGTTCTTCGTTATTTTCGCCGGCGATACGGCTATGTTGCGACCAATGGTTAGCAATACCTACACCCAGGTTTGGATGTATACGGGCAAATAACCACTGACATAATTTACTCCGGAAAACTTTCTTCAACAACTTATACATCCCATCGCCCGGGCCAAGGCCGTCGCCGTGGTGAAGGTAAAATTTCTTGCCGTTGCGTTCAATTTCCAGCTCGTTGCTCACGATGGTCGCGCCCAACTCCTTCTCAAAGTAATCAAACATCCACATGTCATGATTACCTTTAAAGAGGGTGATTTTGATGCCGGCATCGGCCATTTGGGCCAGCTTACCTAAAAAACGTACATAGCCGCGTGGCACAACGCTTTTATACTCAAACCAAAAGTCAAACACATCCCCCATTAAATATAACTCGGCTGCGTCGGTTTTAATAACATCAAGCCAACGCACTATCCTATCCTCGCGTTGGCGACTTTGGGCATACGTACCCGTACCTAAATGAAAGTCGGATGCGAAATAAACTTTGTTACCTGTGGCCATGATGCCGCAAAAGTACACTTTTAAAGCTAAAAGGCTAAAAATGAAAGCCAAAAGCTATTTAAATAGCACAGGCCCTCCGTACCGAAGAGCCTGTGCTGCTATTATTAATATGTTAATGTTAGGGATTAGTGTTTGCCATGGCCTTTACCATTTCCGTTCCCTTTGCCGTTCCCCTTACCATTTCCGTTCTCCTTACCGCCGTGGCCAAAATCGCTGTTACCCGGGCCACCGCCTTTTTTAACTTTTACAGGTTTCCAATGTTCTTTATACTTAGTGTCTTTACTATCGCGTATAACTATAGTACTTGGCTTGCCTTTGTATGACGCGTACTTAGTTCTGTAAACTGTAGCGCGGGTCCATGGGCGTGGCTCATTAACTACAACTTTATAGTTGTTGTACGGGTTAAAGTTGTATGACGCGGGCAAATAACCGCGGCGCACCCAAGCATTGTTTGACTGATAGATATATTGATGGTTTGGTACATCGTAGTAAGCATCAACATCGGGCATGTAGTAATAATCTACATGGTCATATCCTACCGGGCCCCAATCTGGTTGGCTACCAATATTTACATTTAAACTTATCTGGGCATTGGCCTGTTGGTAGGCTGCGCTTCCAAATAAAAGTGCTGCGGCTAAAATTATCTTTTTCATGTTGTGGTGTTTGGGTATATGACAACTATACGGGCAAATAGTTTAATATATATACATAGCCCAGCCTAAATGAAAAGTAACGCCATAAAAAAAGCGACGGGTTACCCAGTCGCTTATATCTTGTTCTTAACTCAAAAGCTTAATTCTCTGTATCTGTTTTTTTGTCTTTATCAGATACTGCCGCTATAACCGGCTTGCCTATCACCTTATAATTTCCGTCGCCTTTCAAAATAGCGGCCAACTGGGCTTTGTCTTGTATGGTTTTAACAGCCTGGGCAAGTTCATTATCGTGCTTAAAATTGTCAAGGTAGCGACCCTTATCATAGTAATAGCGCGATATGATCTCGTTTTGCAGGGTCTCTTTTATTTCTGTTTTGTGAAGCTGTAAATCCGTCTTCTTGCTGGCCATGAGCTTATTTTTTAATACGTCATACTCAGCCTGTATCTGGGCGAACTGCTTTTCTTTGGTGGCTTCGGTTTTAAGAGCGGTGAGGACCTTTTCTGTAGTAGTATTGTAGGTGTAGTTTTTATCGCTCAGGTATTTTACGAAATCCTCATACTCGGCATCAGTTAAATTAAAAGTACCGGCTTCGGCAATTTTAGGATGGCTGTTGCGATATTTTGTAGCGTAATCAAACACAAACAATTTACCCACCAGGGTTTGGGTAACATTTGCATACGTCTCTGCCTTGATAGGTACATCCGGATAGATACCGCTACCGTCATAAACCGAACGGCCATTTTTAGTTTTAAACTCGTGCAGCATCGAATCGGCGACCTTTACAACAGAACCATCATCTTTACGGTGCGCATAATCAAGCTCCTGGATACAACGGCCCGATGGTACATAATATTTAGCAATAGTGATTTTAACCAGGCTGTTATATGGTAACGGGAATGTTTGCTGAACCAAACCCTTACCATAGCTACGCTGGCCAATTACCACACCGCGATCAAGATCCTGGATGGCGCCGGCGACAATCTCTGAGGCCGAAGCTGAGCGCGAGTTAACCAATACCACCAACGGCAAATCGGCAGCTAAGGGCGTAGCCTGTGTACGGTAGACATAATTTTTTTCTTTTACTTTTCCCTTTTGCGATACTACTTCAATATCGCGTGGTACAAACAGGTTTACAATTTTTACTGCCTCCTGCAAAATACCACCACCGTTTGAACGTAAGTCGAGTATTATACCGTTAGGGTTATTTTTTTTGACAGCCAACAGTGCATCAGTAACCTCTTGAGCAGAATTTTCAAGGAACCTATCTAACTTAATATAGCCCATGTTACCATCAACCATACCAAAGTAGGATACGTTAGGTTGTTTTATTTCATCCCGGGCAACATTTTTCTCAACCGCAGCTTCGTTTTCGCGTTTTAAAAGCAGCTTAACATTAGCGCCTTTTGAGCCTTTCAATAGTTGGCTTACCTGGTCGCTATTTTTACCGTCGAGCACAATATCATTAATTTTCATTAGCTGGTCGCCGGGGCGGATATCAGCTTTTTGAGCAGGGAAACCCTCAAATACATTTGAGATGTAAACTTTGCTATCCCGCGAAAAAATACTTGCGCCTATGCCGCCATATTGGGTGCTTACGTAGTGTAATTTATAATCTTCAATTTCAGACTCTGGTACAAACTCTGTATAGGGGTCAAGCCCATCCAGCATGGCATCGGCACCGGTTTTTAAAAACCTAGCAGAGTTAATATCGTCAACATAGTTAACATTAACCTCTTTGTATAGGGTTGCAAATACTTCAAGGTTTTTCGAGATCTGAAACAGATCATCGCTAAAACTCCAGGTACCTACGGCCAAAGCAATAACACCCGCCGACAGAAGGAATTTTCTGTATATAACTTTCACACCCTTTTCCATAGTAAACTAAAATTCTTAATAATATAAAGCTACAAAAACTGTCTATAAAACAGTTAACTCTTTTTACAGCCTATTATTGTCAATATTTACTAAAGCTTTTTTTAATGTAAACACTACATACTCGCGGTTACGGTTTACAAGGTGCATTAAATTAGTTATCAGCGCATCTTCCTGTCCTTCGGTATAGTTTAACTGAGCGTCGGTTAAATGGTTGTACTTGCGTTGTACTTTAATTTTTACACGCTCCCAATCTTTATTGCTGATGCTTATCTCGGCCATATTAAATATATTTTCAACAAAAATATAAAAAATACAGTGCGGGCAATGGTAAAAATTGGTACAGCTATTGTTAAACCATTATTAATAATAACGTCTAAACCCTCAACACAACATTGTATAACTAAATTTAAAACTATGAAAAAGTATGTATTTAGCCTTTTAATATTGGCTGCAGCAAGCATCAGTACAAAGGCACAAGTTAACCTGGGTGTTAAAGCAGGGGTAAACTTCTCGAAAATTAATACCGACAACCTCAACGAATCTACCAAAACTGGCTACCAGGCAGGTATATTTGCCCGTTTTGGCAGCGCGCTATATTTACAGCCCGAGCTTTACTTAAGTAGCACCGGCGGTAAATTTAGTGGCAACAACAGCACCGGTAATTATAATGCCGATGTTAAATTTACTAATTTAAATGTGCCTTTATTAATAGGCCATAGCTTCGGTGGCGAGTCATTAAACTTTCGTGTAATGGCGGGCCCTATTTATACCTATGTATTAGATAAAAACGAGAATTTGTCGGCTAACCTGGGTCCTGCTTATGCCGATTTTGGCAATTATAAAAACAGCACCATAGGTTACCAGGCTGGTGCCGGTGTTGACATTGGCGCCATTACCGCCGATTTACGTTACGAGGGCAACCTTACAAAAATAAGCGACAGCTATGGTCAGCGTCAAAACCTTTGGGCACTGAGCGTAGGCTTTAAGTTCTTTTAATTGAGCTAAAGTATAAGCTAAATTACGAGCCGTTATATCTTAAAGATGTAACGGCTTTTTTGCGTTTTAACGATTGCGCTTTTTGCCTAACTTGCAGTACCAATTACTATTGCTGTTTATATGATGATGAGGATGAAATTTACAACTGCCGCTCTTTTAATTTTTTCTATTTGCCTGGGGCTTTCATGCACTGCACAGGTGCCAGAGACCAAGGCAGACTCGTTAAAGATAGTTTATTTTGGCTCGTCTGTACCGTGGGGATATGGCGCTACTAAAGAACACGGTTACACTTACGTATTTAATAATATATTAAACAAACGCTCTGCTGATGGAACAGGCAAAAACTGGAAAACGGCCAACATATCTAAGGGAGGCGACAATACCATTAAACTTATAGCACGTTGGGGAAAAGAGCTAATGCCGCAAAAAGGCAAATATGTGGTATACGCGTTATCATTAGGTAACGAGGGCATACACGAGGCCGGTAAGCCTAGGCTTGACCAATTTAAAACCAACATGACAAAACTGATTGACATGGCCCGCGATAGCGGCTACGTGCCTATCATAACTAATTGCTATACCCGGAATGATTTTAATAAAAAAGACTACGCCTTTGTTAAGGACCTTAATCTATGGATCAACGCGCTGGACGTTCCATCTGTGAACGTATTAGGGGCGGTTGATAATGGCTTCGGCAAGTGGGCCGCTGGTTATTGGAGCGACCCGGCACACCCCAACAATTCAGGGCATGCTGAAATGGCTTACACGATTGTTCCGTCTTTATTCGATGCTTTGGCTAACGGCAAGCCGCAGCCAAAATGGGTAGCCGGATCACACTTTTCGCTGAAGGGCAAAAAAAATCTGATCAATTTTAAAGCTGATAACATTGTACACTCTTTTACTACTACCATTACTATTAAAGCCGATGGCAAAGGCCGTATAATGCTGTTAACAGATAGTGCCGGGCATATTGGCTCAATAGCCGTTAAGGATAATGGTACCGTAGAATATACATCGCCGTTATATCAGCAAACATCAGGTAGTACTAAAATAACCGACGGTAAGTGGCATACCATAACGCTTACACACTTTTACGCCCGCAACCAAACGCTATTGTATTGCGATAGCACCCTGCAAGGCACCGTAGCCGAAAAAATTTCAATTAAAGAGCTGGCGTTAGGCGACAAGACCGCTAAAATACATGCTAAAAACTGGTTATTTTACCGTTCGGGCATGAACCTGTCTGAAATTGCTGCGCTTACCAACAACACATTACTAAAATCAAGCCTTGAGCTGTATGCGCCACTAAACGGACAGAATAACACCGCGCTGATTAACCTGGCACAAAGTACTAACGTGTTAACTTGGGTAAAATAATTTTTTAGGTTTTACAAAAGGTTTAAAACAAGTACGGCCCGCTGATGGGCAGGGGCCGGTACTAACCAATTATAAACCTAAATTATGAGAAGAGCTGTAGGAGAAGGGGTCGAACCTTCACAGAGTGGTTATTCTTATTGCTAAGAGTTTCCCATATTCTCCGCCACCGGGACAAGGAGGTGTGTCTGCCAAAAATTTCACCATCCTACAGTATTGTTATTAATTCACGCCAGTGAATTGCTGTTGGGGAAGGACTCGAACCTCCACAGAGTAGTTAGCCTGTTGCCAGGTTTCCTATGATCTCCGCCACCGGGACAAGGAGGTGTGTCTGCCAAAAATTTCACCACCCAACATTGTGTGTTGCAAATATTATAAAGAACTTTAGTAAGCTTTTTAGGTCTGATTGCTTGTTACAAACATAATAGACTTATCAATTCCTTGCAAATATTTCAACAAAATAATTTTATTTTTATTCAAATTATAATTATAATTGTATTTCAATATAGATATTCAAATTTATGTCCCACAGAAAAGCTCAAAATTTAGAAATTGATAATCTTGATATTCAAATTTTATCAATTTTAATGAAAAACGCCACTACGCCCTATACAGAGATAGCAAAGGAGTTGATCGTATCAGGCGGAACTATCCACGTGAGGATGAAAAAATTGGAAGAAATGGGCGTTATTAAAGGTGCCAGTTTAGAGGTTGACCCATCTAAACTAGGCTATGATATAACAGCTTTTTTGGGTATATTTTTAGAAAAAGGGTCACAATATCATGACGCAGTTAAGCAATTAAAGGCCGTTAAAGAAATTGTTGAGTTACACTACACTACCGGCAGCTACAGTATTTTTGCCAAAATCATTTGCCATGACACCGCCCACCTGCGCGAAGTATTGAACGAACAGATACAGGGCGTTAAAGGCATACAACGCACCGAGACATTTATATCATTAGAAGAAAGCATAAAAAGACAGATCACTTTGGAGTAACCCTTAACTTAATACTTTATTATAAAATGCAAAAGGCTCGCCATAATGGTGAGCCTTTTTTTATGTTTATTTGGCATCGGAGGAATGAATCATCTGTACCTGGCGATTGCTGGCTTGCAAATGCTGCGCTTTGCTCAGAATGACAAAACCTTTTACTAGTTAGTAAACGCAGCCAAAGCAACATCCACTCTATTTATCGTTTCAGCTTTACCCAACAAAGCTGCAATATCAAAAACATGCGGGCCAAACTTACCACCCACCAGCATAATACGGAAAGGCAGCATTACATCGCCGGGCTTTAAGCCTTTTTGTTCCATCAGGGTTTTAAAGGCAGCTTCTAAATTAGCACTGTTAAAATCGGCAAGGTTAGTCACAATGCTCTTAAATTCGTTGAAGAAAGCAGTTTTGTCGTCGGTCCATTTTGGTTTAACAGCCGGCAAATCATATTCTGCAGGAGTTTGAAAGAAATAGGCAGACTGCGGATAAAAATCTGTCAGTAAAGTACAACGGTCTTTTACCAAATCAACAACAATTGACAAATAAGCATCGTCTTTTATAACCACGCCGTTTTTCTCCAATACTGCCTTAACTTTCGGTTTCAGGGTTTCAGCCCCCGACTTTTTGATCCACTCGGCATTGAACCATTTGGCTTTCTCAAAATCAAATTTAGCGCCCGATTTATTGATCCTGTCGATAGAGAATTTAGAAACTAACTCATCCAGTGTAAACAGCTCCTGTCCGGTTCCATCATTCCAACCCAGCGTAGCCAGGAAATTAATAAACGCTTCGGGCAAAAACCCCATACCGTCAAAGCCGGCAGCTCCATCCCAATCTAAAGCAAATACCGGGAAACCCAAACGGGCGCCATCGCGCTTGCTTAGTTTGCCGTTACCATCCGGCTTTAATATCAGCGGCAAGTGTGCCCATTGCGGCATTTCGGCTTTCCAGCCCAGGTAATCCCACAACAACAAATGCACCGGCGCAGACGGTAACCATTCCTCGCCCCTAAAAGCGTGCGAGATCTTCATCAGGAAGTCATCAACCACCACCGCTAAGTGATAAGTAGGCATGCCGTCGGCCTTTAATAAAACCTTATCGTCAATAGTGTTAGTTTCAAAACTAACGCGGCCTCGTATCATATCGGTAAAGCTAACAGTCTCGTCAGCAGGTATTTTTATGCGTATAACATGCGGCACATGGTTGGCCAATAACTGGTCAACCTCACGCTGTGGTAATGATATAGAGTTACGCAGTGTATCGCGGTAAACCTGTCCGTATTGAAAGTTAGGTATCTCTTTACGGCACTTGTCCAGCTCCTCGGCGGTATCAAAAGCGTAGTATGCGTGGCCCTGCATTACCAAGCGCTCGGCATACTCCCGGTAAAGGCTTTTTCGTTCGCTTTGGCGGTA
The DNA here is from genome assembly GCF_042686155.1 of Mucilaginibacter antarcticus. Classification (NCBI taxonomy): domain Bacteria; kingdom Pseudomonadati; phylum Bacteroidota; class Sphingobacteriia; order Sphingobacteriales; family Sphingobacteriaceae; genus Mucilaginibacter; species Mucilaginibacter antarcticus. Next base: position 15,729 of record NZ_JBHUON010000032.1, read on the forward strand.
TGGGGCATATTGGCCGGGGTTAGCAACGCTCTCGTCTGCCGATATACCGCACCAATTAAGGCAGTCAATAATATATTGTTCGGCACCCTCAACATACCGGTTTTGGTCGGTATCCTCTATCCGTAAAACAAAATCGCCGTTGTGCTGCTTAGCAAACAGATAATTAAACAGGGCGGTACGTACGCCGCCCAGGTGCAAGCCTCCGGTTGGGCTTGGGGCAAATCTTACTCTAACTCTTTTGTCTGACATTATGCGGCAAAGATAGTATTAAGCTGCAAAAAGCTAATAGGCTTAAGGTTAAAGCACCGTCATGTTTTACTTTTTGCCTTAGGCTAATACCTTTAACCTTAAAAATTACGTTATTTGATGCTGATATGATAAACGCCTACCAAAATAAACGACTGTGGAAATATATCCTGCTCGCTTTTGCACTGATTATTGCCAGCGGATCGTTATTTTACACTAACTACCTGGCGCGCAACATCGCAAAGTCTGAGCGTACCCGGGCCCAAATCTGGTCGTTAAGTATCAGGCAGGTTGTATCAACAGATGATAATGACTTTTTGCCTTACGTTTTCGCGGTGCGGGATAGCTCCATCATCCCCGCTATCGTAACCGATGATAAAGGCGAATTGCAATATGCCCGTGGCTTAGACAGTACTAAAACCTTTAACCCGCCCCTACCTGAGGACGAGCAGGAAAAGGACGCACCCAAATACGATCCGGAATATTTTAAGCATGAGCTATCTGTCATGAAAGCACAGCATGCGCCTATAAAAATCAATTTATCAAAGGGTTACTGGCTTATTTACTATAAAGACTCGGCGCTGCTTACCCAGCTTAAATTCTTTCCTTATGTGCAATTATCCGTTATTGCGGTGTTTTTGCTGTTAGCTTACACCGCTTTCAATTCGTCGCGCAAATCAGAACAGGACCAGGTTTGGGTAGGTTTGGCTAAAGAGACCGCGCATCAGTTAGGTACGCCTATATCTTCATTGATGGCCTGGATAGAGCTGATCAAAGATAAATTTAACGCCGAAGAAGACCCGCTGATGGCCGAAATGGAAAATGATGTTAAGCGACTGGAAGTTGTTGCCGACCGCTTTTCGAAGATTGGCTCGAAGCCTAAGTTAGAAGATCATTTTGTTTATGATGTGATTGAGGATTTTGTAAACTACTTCAAAGTTCGGGTAAGCAATAACATCAGCTTTGAGCTAACTGGTAATAAAGACCTGATGGCCGGTTTAAACGTACCACTGTTTGATTGGGTAATAGAGAATCTTTTAAAAAACGCTGTTAACGCTATTGAAGGCAAAGGCAGCATCCACGTAAATATTGATGTCAGTAAAAACAAGGAACATATATTTATTGACGTTACCGACACAGGGAAAGGTATCCCAAGATCGAAATTTATTACTGTATTTCAGCCGGGGTATACTACGCGGAAGCGTGGCTGGGGCTTAGGGCTGTCGTTAACCAAACGTATGGTTGAGAGTTACCATGATGGCCGTGTATTTGTGCGCGACTCTGAAATAGGAAAAGGCACTACCTTTAGGGTGATATTAAAAAACATCAGACGCGATGACGACTAAACCCGCTGACGGCGATTATGCACCATTTTACGCTAAATACATAGCATTGGTAAGTGATGAGCCAATTTTGGATACGCTTGAAAAGTTAGGAACCAGCACCTATAACTTTTTTGTAAAACTAACAGACGAGCAGGCCGATTACGCCTATGCCGAAGGCAAGTGGACCATTAAAGAAGTTTGCGGACATTTAACTGATGCGGAACGCACATTTGCATACCGTGCATTTGCATTTTCGCGTGGACAAGGCGAGTTGCCGGGCTTCGACGAGAATATTTATGTAGACCGATCTAACTTTAAAGACAGATCACTACGAGATCTTGCTGCCGAGTTTAAGGCTGTACGCGAGGCTAACTTATATATGTTACGTGCTTTAAGAGATAATCAATTTGAGATTACCGGCGTAGCAAATGGTGACAACATTAAAGTAAACGCTATACTTTATATTATGGCCGGACATGAACTGCATCACCTTAAAATTTTACAAGAGCGATACGGCGTCTAGTTTTGCTTTGCGCTGTTCTTTTTCGCTATGATTGCAAAACCTGACAAAAAACGTAATGTATTTTGTACACTCAGGTGTATGCAAATATGAACAATTTGCCGACGCTTTTAATTATGCTATACTAAGACTGGGTTTTTCAACTAACGGCAATGCATTTGGCAATATTGGTATAGTAATTGCGTTAGTCTATATAAGCTGGCAAACTTGCCGGCTTAATTGTGATAAGGTTTAGGTTGAATGCCCCTAAGAAGCAAGTTCGAAGGGGCATTTATTTTTTACCACATTTTTCAAAATTCATTTCCACTTAACTAGATATTCTTTTTGTTACCACAGGTGCTTTTGTGGGGTTTAACTATACTTTTGCGTGTAATTAATAATATCCATAACCGCCCATCGAAATGAAAAGAAAACTTTTAGCGTTTGCTTTGTTGTTCAGCGCAGCTACAACAAACATCTTTGCCCAAAGCGGGCCACGTATCCCCGAAGCAAGTTCATCACAAACTATTACGCAAGGCCTTGGCTTAGGTACAATTACCTTAACATATGCCAGGCCCAATGTTAAGGGCCGAAAAATATTTGGTGGCCTTGAGCCTTATGGAGCGGTATGGCGCACAGGTGCCAATTACGCAACTACCATTAAATTTACCGAAGATGTTACGCTTGAAGGCAAAACCGTTGCCGCCGGCGAATACGGTTTGTTTACTATCCCGGGACAAACCGAGTGGACCATTATAATAAACAAAAACGCTAAACAATGGGGCGCTTATACTTATAAAGAGGCAGACGATGTTTTGCGTGTTAAAGTAAAAGCGGTTAAATCGCCAATTAAAATGGAAACATTTGGTATGCAATTCATCAATGTTACCCCAAAAACCGCCGAGCTATGGTTGGCCTGGGATAATGTATTGGTGCCTGTTAAATTGACCATCGATGATGATGCAAAGATCACCGCTAATATTGATCGAATAATGAGCGGCCCTAAAAAGAATTATTTCGGCGCGATACAATATTATCATGACAACAAGACAGCTAAAGCTGATCTGGAAAAGGCTTTGGTTTGGGCAGAAGAAGCTCAGAAATCCGACCCGAAAGCACCATACTATATATTATGGAAAGCCCGCTTATTGTTAAAATTAGGCAGAAAATCTGAAGCACGGGCAACAGCTAACGAAGGTGTCAAGATGGCTACCGATCAGAAAAACGACGAGTACATCCGCTTAAATCAAGATGTAGCTAACAAGGCTAAATAAGCATTACACAGCAGGCCCGGTTATGCCGGGCTTTGCTTTTATAAAAGGATTTATGGTTAAACCAATGGCTATCACCAAAGCACAGGCTATGGGGTTAAGCCACAGGTACGCTACTGCATTGTAATAACCAAGCAGGCAAATAATAGCTTCGGTGATAACAGCAGCAATAAATACCGCCGTCCCTCCTATTCGTTTAATATAAAAAGCAACTATAAATACGCCAAGTATTGTTCCGTAAATATAAGACCCCAGCTGGTTTACAGCTTCGAGCAAGTTACCCATTTTGCTTGCGTAAAGTGCCATGCCAATGCATACCATCCCCCAAAATATAGTAAGCAGTCTTGATGCCATTAAGTAGTTTTTATCACTGGCGCCGGGGTTAACCACACGGCGATAAATATCAACCACACTGGTTGATGCCAACGAGTTTAAAGCGCTGGCTGTTGACCCCATAGATGCCAGGAAAACTATTGCTATCAGCAAGCCTATCATACCTTGCGGCAGGTATTGTGTTACAAAATTTAAAAACACGTAGTTGGTATCGTCCGTATCGGCGTTTTTATTATTTTTCTTCATCAGTTCAATACCCATGTCGCGGATATCGTCGGTCTGATGTTCGGCCATTTTCAGGTTAAACTGTGCAATCAATATCTGGTCTTTATCTTTGCCATCAACAGCCTTTAGTAAGGCATTAGCGGTTGTTTTGCGTTGCTCAAACGCTATGTTGTAATTATGCTCAAGCTTGTTATAATCTGCCGCGTAAGCACTTTGCTTTATCTGCTTAACCTCATATTGGTTAAAAAACAACGGAGGCCGGTTAAACTGGTAAAAAGTAAACACTAAAATTCCTATCAGCAAAATGCAAAACTGCATGGGTATTTTTATCAAACCGTTCATGATCAGGCCCATGCGGCTTTGTGCTACAGAGCTGCCGGTAAGGTACCGACCTACCTGGCTTTGGTCTGTACCAAAATAGGACAGTTGCAAGAAAAAGCCACCTATCAAACCGCTCCATATATTATAGCGGCTATCAGGGTCAAACTTCCAGTCGACGATATTCATTTTACCCAACTTGCCTGACAGTTTGAGCGCATCTACAAAACCAACATCTTTTGGCAGCAAAACCACCACTAAAACGCCGGCGGCAAACATCCCCAAAAAAATAATGCTCATTTGTAAAAGCTGAGTATATGATACCGCTTTTGTACCACCTAAAACGGTGTAAAAAGTAACCAGCCCGCCAATAAACAAGGTGGTATAAACAGTGTTGATATTAAGGATAGTTGAAAGAATAATAGCAGGAGCATAGATAGCAATGCCGGTTGACAGGCCCCGCTGGATAAGGAAAAGCACAGATGTTAAAGCCCGGGTTTTAAGATCAAACCGCTGTTCTAAAAACTCATAAGCGGTGTAAACCTTAAGCTTGTGAAATATAGGGACGAAAGTGATGCATAATACGATCATGGCTAGCGGTAAGCCAAAGTAAAATTGCACAAAGCGCATCCCATCACTAAAGGCCTGGCCGGGTGCTGATAGGAAAGTTATAGCGCTGGCCTGGGTTGCCATTACCGAAAAGCCGATATGGTACCATGACAGCGAGCGGCCGCCCACCAAAAACTGGTCGATGTTTTTATTACTACCGCTTTTCCATAGCCCATAGACTACAATTAGCAATATGGTAGCACCAAGAACTATCCAGTCAATTAAGCTCATTTAAGGTACAAGGTAATGAGCCAAAAAGCTATAATTAAAAAAACCAGCCATCCGGCTACTATGCCGTAAAACTGGTTCCAATTTTTTATGAAAGAAGGAAGTTCCTGATCAGGCTTCTTCACTGCCTCTAGCCAATACTTTTACAAACGCTAATGCGGTTAAAAAACCTAATAAACCACCTACAAGTACCCAAGTAAAGCCTGTGTTAACAATAACGCCAACAAATAGACCGCTTAAAGTGCCAACCAGGTAATAGATGTAATCAAGATTTTCTTTCTCTGCTTTTGGGTGATGCTGACTCATGATATTTTAAATATAGTATGCGCAAAAGTAAATTATTATATGATGGATAGCAATAGGTTTTTAAAAATTATGGCTGCAAACTAACTACTATCTGCACATCGGCATATTTGCACATCTTCACATCTACTTAGGCTTACTCAGCAAATTAACAAACAGCCTGTAAGCTCCTGGTATACCAGCGGGCAGCTCCCTGAAAAACACCAACGACGTATAAACAAAGCGCCCCTTACCGTAGTCGGCAACTATTAACGATCCGGGGTTGGCTGCTTCGCCGGGGTCATTCATGCTCAGGATAGTTTTATAACGCGGATCAATACTGTTTACAAAGTATAATCCCCGTTCCTGTATCCAGTTATCAAAATCGGCCTGGGTTATTTTGTTAGGGTAATTAAGTACAGGATGCTGCGGGTCTAAAAAAGTCACTTGAGCGTTCTCGTCGGTAACACGTTGGTTAACTAATTTAAATGGATAAGGACCGATATTATTCAATACCAAGGGCTGTGGTACATTATATTGCACCACCATATTGCCACCCTTGTTTACATACTCCATCAGCTTAGGCTGCTCAACCACCAGGCGTTGGTTGGTGTTATAAGCGCGAACGCCGGTTACTATAGCGTCATAAGTAGATAAATCGCCATTCATGATCTCGTTCTCTGTCAAGTAATGGATCTCATAGCCAATCTGCATTAAAGCTTCGGGTACCACATCGCCGGCGCCGGCTATATAGCCTATTTTCTTACCGGCAGTTTTCAGATCTACATTAATGATCTTAGCTTCAGCGGGTGGAAATAAAGTAATAGCCGGGATATGATCATATGTGATCTTTTGTACCCCCTGCGACCATTCTTTACCGTCAACCGTAATTACGGCGGTTATCACATCGTTATGGGGTTTGCTGTCTGTAGGTGTAACCGTAAAAACTTCAACCCACTCTGTACCTTTGGGCTTGGTATTAAAATCTATTTTTTCGGGCGATATCTTCCACCCGGTCGGCGCCTTTAATTTAATAGTACCGCCGGTATTTTTAAAACTCTGTAGCTTTACCTGCACGGCTTGCGCTTGTTGTGTACTGAAAATGTAATCGCGGCTGGTGATATTGGCAGTAACCGTTGGTGCAATTACAATCGGCGCGTAAATCTCGCCTTTGGCTTGATCCGTGTATTTGTACATTATTTTACGCTGGATATAAAACGCTTGTCCGCCTAATTCGAACCCAAACAGGGCCCAGGAAGCGTCGGGATTTTCGGGATTTCCAATCAACTTCTGGTCGACTATGTTATAGATGCCTAACGCATGCGGTGTAACTAGCCAATAAGGCTGTGAAATATTTCCGGCAAGATCTTTTAGACTAATAGTTTGGATTTGGTTAGCCTCTAATACGTAGTTACGTTCTGAACTAAAAGACGACCACGATTTTTTTCTGTTTTCGGAATTTTCACCTTTTTTCTCCCCATACGCAGCATCTGTAGTAATGCTCCTCAATATTACACCCTTACTTCTGCTAATTACCTGGGCCGAGATCTTTATGGTATCACCTTTTGCGTAAGTTGATTCTGTTGTATAGGCTTCAACCCACAATCCCGCGCACGCCGCTATCAATTCATTGATCTCGCCAACTTTGTAGTCATACCAATTAGCATCGCCGGATGCTACGTTCATGCGCTGCAACCCTAATAGCGCCGGCACTGATTTCTCCGGATGATCCACATCAAAATCTTTCTTTATTACGGCTAATTCTGTAGCGATGGCGTCGCCACCTTTTACTCTACCCCAGGTGGTATTAACGCCCTCCATCAAATCATTAACCGGAGCATCGCCCAAAATAGTTTTAAAATACTCAAATGAGGCCCCGCGCTGTTTGGCAGTACCAAAACCTTGCGATTTATGATTCGAACGGCTGTCGGCAGCTATTTCGCCATAACCTTTACCTAAGGCCGGGTTGTAAACACCTACATCAATCTTGAACTGATTAGGTGCCGTGGTATTAGCGCTGCCAAAATTAAAGGTGTTCCACATCAGGCGTTTTACCTGCCAGGCTTTTACATATTTTAATTGCTCGGGAAAACGTTTTGGATCAGCTGCTGCTTTAAAAGCCTCTTCGGCAATAATGGCCGATGAGGTATGATGCCCGTGGCCCCCCTCCCCGGTTGTAGGGAAACGGCATATAATAACATCCGGCCTAAACTTGCGGATCACCCATACCGCATCGCCCAATACTTTTTCATGATCCCAAATCTTCAGCGTTTCTTCCGGCCCTTTTGAAAAACCAAAATCGTTAGCGCGACTAAAAAATTGCTCAGCGCCGTCGATTCGACGGGCGGCTAACAGCTCTTGTGTACGTATTAAACCTAAAATCTCGCTTTGCTCGCTGCCGATCAGGTTTTGGCCCCCATCGCCACGGGTTAATGACAGGTAGCCTGTGCGGTAGTGTTTCTCTAAAGCCAGGTATGCAAGCAGTTTAGTATTTTCATCGTCAGGATGCGCGGCCATATAAAGCACACTGCCTAAAACGTTTAGCTTTTTAAAACTTTGTTGTATAGTAGTCAAATCTGCGGGTGGTGCAGTTTGAGAAAATACCGAAAGACTGTAAAAAAAAGTAAGGCCGGCAAGTAGGGAACGCTTCATAGCCAAATATATTAAAAGAAATTAGTGTCGGCTTATGCTGATGAGCCTATAGTGTTTTTATAAAGTAAAATTAGTTACCCGTGGTATCAATGAGCGCAATGTAATTGGAAAGCGTTTGCAGCAACCAATCAACAGGTATATCAGCATTAGGATCTATCCTGACAGACTGGTACTTGTCTTTGGCTTTAATGCCGGGCGCTACAGCCTGCAAACTTTTATCTTCACAAAAGGCTACCATGAGTTTTTTGCCGTTAAGCCATAAATATCCCAGCTTTTTACCCTTGTAGGTAAAAAATGGGATCTGATACTTACGTTCGTGTATTATTGCAGAGTTTGCGCTCAAAACAATATCGCGTAACGCCAGCAGGCAGCTTTGATACGGCTCCGGCTTTGACAGGTAATATGATTCAAGCGTTTTCAGTAGTACGACATTTGCTAACCAAAAGTAACAGTTTAAAGTTTGACCTAATCGCCCACTCTCATATATTGACACTAAATTTCTGATAACTTTGCCATTTGCATTTCGATATATAGGATGAAACAAAAATTAGACATAGACAACTGGAACCGTAAAGAACATTTTAACTTTTTTAAGGGCTTTGATGAACCTTATTATGGTGTTACAGTAAAGCTTGATTGCACTGTTGCTTATAACTATTGCAAATTAAAAGACTTGTCGTTTTATAACTACTACCTGCACAAAACTCTGGCGACAGTTAATGACATACCCAATTTTAAATACCGTATTGAGGGTGACGAGGTTTTTATTTATGACCGCATAGATGCCTCAACCACCGTATTACGTGATGACTACACCTTCGGATTTTCTGACATTATATATCATGAGGATTTTCACGAGTTCAATCTGGCAGCGAAAGACGAAATTGAACGGGTAAAACAAACCAGGGGTTTATTTACAACGGCACAGTCAGCTCATGAAATTCATTTTTCGGTATTGCCGTGGATGGATTTTACGTCGGTATCGCAGGCAACTAATTTCAAATCGGGCACCAGTTGCCCAAAAGTTTCGGTAGGTAAATTGGTTTACGATGGTAATAAAAAGCTGATGGCATTTTCTGTACACGTACACCATGCACTGGTTGATGGTTATCATCTTGGTCTGTTTTTTGAAAAATTACAAGCTTTACTTAATGAAAATAGCTAAACACATTACCACCGCCTGTTTAGTGCCGCTGTTGTGGCTACCGGCGTTGGCGCAAAACAAAGTAAGCTGGATACAGCCGGATATCAAAACACCCCAAAAAACCTGGGGCATACACAATGGCATTCTATTCAGCCTTTGGCCCACTGGTGTAGAGACCGGCGACGTGGGTATTGGCGGACCGCGGGGTTTGTTGCGAATGGGCTATGAGTACAAGGGCAAAACATACCTGGTAAACTTTATAGCTATTGAGCCTATAGTAAACGGCAAAATTGAGTTTAGCGAGATCTCACCGTCTCGCGTTGATGGCAAATGGGGCAAAGTATTATGGGCAGGCGATACAGAAACCGCCGACGCTTATAATCCGGCAACTACCGTCCGTGGTGTAATATCACATCCGGAACCTGCAAAACCAGAGATAGAGCAGCTAACAGTATTTGTATTTACAGAACAATATTTCAGCGGCGCTCACCCCTATTTTAAAATCAGCATCCGCAGCGACCGGCCCGACGAAATCTGCTTCGAAATAAACAACAAAGTCAACAGTGCAAAAATGGAGCGTTGCGCTTTAACAGCTACTATGGGTAATTACTCGCGTTTAAGAGAGCTGCACTTGGCTGATGAAATTATAGACTCGCGCAAGTTATACAGCGGCTATAATGATATTGATTTTATCGAAAAGGAAAGCTACGCGGCTGATAGGTTTTTAAAGCTAAAAGACCGCAGCCCCATAGTAATCGCTACTGCTAATGAAACTACCGAGCAACTTTCTGCATGGCCAACAGATAGCGCCTACAATACCAAAAAAGGTTGGCGATACCGTGTACCGGTAAAGCTTACGCAATATTGGCGTAAGGACGCTGGTGGATACGACGCGTCTTTAGCAGTAAGGGTAAACGGCAGGGCGAAGTATTGGGCAGTGGCCAGTAAGACCCAAAACAATATGTCGCTATCCCCGGTGGGCCGGCGTTTGAAAATTTTGAATTGCGTGAAGAATATTACCCCGGCCAAAAATTTTATTACGGAATTAGCCTAACATCGGCCCAAGAAATACTTAAACAGTAATATGGACATAGTAGTTTGGTAACTAAAGTATCTAGCCCGCTGCACTATCACAAAGGCGAGGCTATGCTGCGTTCATTTTTGCAAGATTAAGGCCTGGTTGAACGATAAATTACCTTCAAAAAGGGGCTGTTTCAGTCAGAAGTTGCTGTTTGAACTAATATTTTACAAGCCTGCAAAAATTTTCAAAATCTAAAAAGTTATTGGATGCAGTTGAGCCAAAGCACCTTGTGCAACTATTTAATTTGTTAAGCAAATAAAAATTGCACCTACGCGATAATTATGTTTCAAAAGTTAAATATTATAGTTTAACTTTGGCTTATCGTAAACTATTGATTAAAGCATACCGAATTCTGTTTTTACCTATTTCAGAATTTCCTTTTTTAACTAATAACTTCCCCGGTTAATTATAACAATTACGACCAATTCAATTATAACATATAAAACCGATTGCTAACTATCCCCCTGGATACTTAATGCTAACCAAAAAATACTTATAACCTAACTAGAAAAAGTTAAAAACAACAGCTATGAAAAAAAATAATACCCTTAAGGTACGTGGCTTTTTATTGCCTTTATTTTTGCAACATCGCACGGTAAGAGCCCATAGTCCCCCTTAGGCAACGCTGCACAACTGATAGTTCATCAAACTTTCTAAACAACAATAAACATCTAAACACATTTTTATGAAGAAACAAATTATCTACTCCTTATTGCTCATATTGCTGTCGCTGCAGGTGATGGCGCAGAGCAAAATTACCGGTAAAGTAACCGATGCCAAAGACGGCTCAGGCTTACCGGGCGTAACCGTAGCTGTTAAGGGTGTACCCGGCGGCACTCAAACTGATGTAAACGGTAGCTACAGCCTTGACGTGGCTAATCCGGCAACCGCAGTTCTTGTTTTTACTTATTTAGGCTACGCATCGCAAGAAATGCCGGCTGCCGGCAAAACTGCTATAGATATAAAGCTGGCAGAATCAGCCAAAGCTATTGACGAAGTAGTGGTAATCGGTTACGGTACAGCCAGAAAATCAGACCTTACTGGTGCTATCAGCAGCGTAAAGTCTGACAGGTTGAATGACCGCCCCGTACCGAACGTAACCCAGGCCTTACAAGGTAAGGCTGCCGGTGTTGACGTAAGCGTTAACAGTAACGCCCCCGGCGCACCCGCTAAAGTGCGTATCAGGGGTATTGGCTCTATTGCCACTAACGTTGATCCTTTGTATGTAGTAGACGGCGTGATAGGTGTTGATATAAACACCATTAATCCTAATGACATCGCCTCAATCGAAATACAAAAAGATGCTACTTCCACCGCTATTTTTGGTGTTCGTGGTGCCAACGGTGTAATTATAGTTACCACTAAACGTGGCCGCACAGATGGTACAACCTCAATAGGTTATGAGTTTAACGGCAACATCAGCGAAAATTATCGCAGTATGCCTACCCTGAATTCTCGCCAGTTTATCGACGTTTACAACCAGTCTTTTGCTAACGGAGCTAAATTTGACCCTACCGGTGCCATACAACTGCCACCTAAAGCCCTAAATTACGCTAACTATCCATTGCTGTTTGATGTAAACAACAATCCATTGTATGACACAAATTGGGAAAAAGAGACTTGGAAACCGGCATTCTCTCAAAATCACCAACTAAACATACAAGGTGGTACTGAAAAATCTCAATACAGCATGTCGTTAGGTTATCTTGATCAAAAAGGCCTGGCGCCAACTTCAGCTTTCAAGCGTTTTTCTGTTAAAATGACGATGGACAATGAGGTAAAAAGCTGGTTACGTGTAGGTGGTAACATTAACGTAGTAAACAGTCGTCAACGTATGGTAACTGATGGTAACGGCGGTTTAAACGTACCTCGTTCGGTTATCGAGTCAGTTCCAATTATTCCTATCCGTTATCCTAACGGCACTTACGCAGGTAGCTTTGATGTTGCGGGCCAGGAAGGTATTCCAAATCCTATTCACATAGCGAACGATCGTTATACCTTAAATAATACATTACAGGCGCTGGGCAACATCTACTTTAACTTTAAAATTTCTAATGAGTTAGAGTTTAAAACAGATTTCAGTGGTTATTTAACTGGCCGCAAAAACAACTTTTATGCAGGCCAAACGTTGCAGCATTTATCCGCCGACCAGGGCGGTATTGCCAACATTAACTCGAATACCGAAATCTATTGGCAATCTGAAAACTACCTGACCTGGAATAAAAAGATCAATGATCAAAATAGGTTTACTGCCTTATTGGGTTTCTCAATAAACAAACGTAATTACGAAAACGTACGTGCCGAAACCCAAAATTTCATTTCAGATTTTTCATCGTTTAACAACCTTGCTGCAGGCTCATTAAGAAGCGCTTCTGAGTCGACAAGAGATGAAAATCAGATCGATTCTGTGTTCGGTCGTTTTTCTTATACCTTACAAGAAAAATACCTGTTTACCGCAACCGGTCGTATTGATGGTTCGTCTAAATTTGGCCCTAACCAAAAATTTGCATTTTTTCCTTCTGCAGGTTTCGGCTGGCGCTTATCTCAAGAAGAATTTCTTAAAGATAACACCACCATATCAAACTTAAAATTGAGGGTTAGTGCAGGTATAACAGGTAACCAGGAGTTTGCCAGTTATCGTTCTTTGCCACAGTTTTCAACAGGACAGACACCACAAAACGGTGCGGCCGTTATCAGTCTACGTCCGGGCTACTTAGGTAACCCTGATCTTAACTGGGAGAAAACAACCCAATACGACGCCGGTTTGGAGTTAGGTTTGTTTGGAGGCAGGATCAATTTAGATTTTGACTATTATAACCGTACCACAAACGATTTACTGCTTCAAACACCAACGCCGTTATCAGCGGGGCTTGTTACAGCCAACGTGTATCAAAACGTAGGCTCAGTGCGTAACTCTGGTATCGAGTTAACTTTAAACACCGTCAATGTAAAATCTGATAATTTTACCTGGAGCACCTCTTTTTTAGTAACCGCTAATAAAAACAAAGTTTTAAAGTTAAATAATGGCAATGCCGATATTTTTCCTGGCCCTAACTTCTTAGGCCAAAACTATGTACTTCGTGTTGGTTATCCTATCGGATCATTCTATGGTCAAACACGTTTGGGTACTTATGGCGACAGCCCTTCTGAAACCGCCCTTGCCGCTTCGAGAGGGTTTAAACCAGGCGATCGTAAATACCTTTACAACGCTGATGGCACACCAAACCTAAGTGTTATTGGCAACGCATATCCAAAATGGACCGGTAACTTTAATAGTACAATGAACTATAAAAACTGGGACTTCTCTTTTGATATTCGCTTTGTACAGGGTGTAAACACTGCAGCTAACTTTAAACACGCTGCCGAAGACAGACAAACTATTGCTAACAGTTTAGCCACTGTGTTAAACGGCTGGACGCCAAGCAATCAAAACACTATGATATCGCAAGTACGTAACTATCGCTACGCACAAGATTCGAAATTTGATACCTGGTGGGTTGAAGATGGCTCATTCATCCGTGGCCAAAACTTTATTTTAGGCTATAGCTTTGATAACGAACTTGTTAAAAAACTAAACATGAACCGTCTGCGTGTTTACGCAGGTGTGCAAAACCTTTTCATCATAACCAAATATACCGGCTATGATCCTGAGGTTGACACTTACAACAGCGGCTTTGGTAGCAACAGCAATTTATCACAAGGCTTAGACTTCTATTCGGTACCTCGTCCACGTATATGGAACCTTGGTGTACAGGTTGGATTTTAATTTAATTAGGTATACAACCCAATAATGAAGTTTTAAACATTAATTGTATCAACATGAAAACATTAAAAAATATATTAATAATAGGTTGCCTACTCCTTACAGCCACTTCGTGTAAAAAGTTTCTGGACGAAAAACCAAAAGGTTTTTTAGGCCCGGACTCGGATCTTAACAGTGTTAAGGTGGCACGTGCGTTGGCATATGGTGGTTATCAAAACCTGCAAGGTTTACTTACCGGTCAGCCATCGTCTTACGGGGGCAACACCTATAACGTGATGGAGTTTTTAACCGGTAAAGCTAATACCGATTTGGGCCAAACGGGCTTTGTTAACTTCCAAAACCTGAGCTATAATAGCACATCGTTCTACTTTGACACCTGGTGGCAACAATTATACCTGGGTGTAGGCGCTACCAACCTTGCGTTAGAAAAAATACCGGGCATTACTGCAGCCGGTTTTACAGAAGCGCAAAAAAAGGACATGTTGGCAGAGGTGCGTACGTTACGCGCATTGTACTATTTTTACCTGGTACGTATGTATGGCGCTGTACCTAAGATCACCAAGGTAGCAACCGATATTCCGTCGTTACAAGTTGCGCGCAGCCCGGCAAAACAGATCTATGACGAAATCATTATTCCTGATTTGCTTGAAGCGGAAAAATCCACGCTACCTTGGAAAGATGCTACAGGCAAAGTAAGTATGGGTGCAGTAAAATCTATCCTTGCAGATGTTTACCTGACCTATGCAGGCGCCGCTATTAATGGTGGCGCAGCGGCTTATACCGAGTCGGCAAAACGATCATTAGAAGTAGTTACCAAGGGTGGATATACGTTGTTTCCTAACTACACCGACATGATCATACCTGCCAATAAAAACTCAGGTGAGTTTATTTTCCAGGTACAATTTGCCGCGGCAATACCATCAACTAATCCGCTTACATCGCTTATGATCCCTAACTTCTCGAAAACGTCAAAGTACGCGGATGAGTACGGTTCAGTATGGCCTACAGCACAGTTTTTGGCATCATTCCCGGCCGGAGACAAACGCAGACAAGAGAGACAATTTTTCTACACCAGCGACAATAACATAAACGATAATACTACGGTAACTTTTACCCATCCGTACGTTTACAAATTTTATGATGCTAACGCTGTGAAAAACACCTCGCGCTCCGACTTGAACTATACCATTTATCGCTTGGCTGATGTGATGTTGATGTATGCCGAAGCCTCAAATCGTGCCGAAGGCGGACCTAACTCGACAGCTAAAGGATATGTTGACCAAATACGCGGTCGTGCTAATCTTGGCATTTTGGGCGCGCTATCAGTCGATGCTTTTGAGCAGGAAGTTTGGTCGCAACGTTATTGGGAGCTATGTTTTGAAAACAAAATGTGGTTTGATATGATTCGTACACGTAAAGTACGTAACGATATTACAGGTAACTTTGACAACTTTGTTGGGCACACAACCGTGTTTAACGCAACATTTGCCGAAAAAAATCTATTGTTCCCGGTACCAAAACAAGATATAGATGTTAATCCTAAGTTGTTACCAAACAATACAGGTTTTTAATAGCTGATAATTGTTAAACAGAAAAGCCTCCCGAATAAATGAGGGCACTGAAAAAGTCCAATAGTGAAAAAAGGCGTAGAAGAAGAAATTTTTCTACGCCTTTTTTGTATCTTAAAGTGTCAAAAGAAAGATACTAA
>NZ_JBHUON010000033.1:0-29965 GCF_042686155.1 Mucilaginibacter antarcticus
GCTGTGCTGCGATCTGTTATCGATACAACTATTAAATCTGGAAATGATGTCTTTTATGCTCTTTCTTTAATCGCTAACTTAGGTGCTGAATAGTTACGAAAAACTTACATTTTAAAGGCAAAGCAGAATCAACATATCATCCAGTATGAATGCGATTATCTGATCGGCTGTGACGGCATTAAAAGTTCCGTCAGAGAATTTACAGGGATCCCATTCGATGGCGGAGCTTATCAGAATGTTTTTTTCGTCGCTGATACGCATTTGCAAAGTTCAATCGAGGTAGATAAACTTAGTGTCTTTTTAAATAAAGACGGTTTGACTATTTTGTTTCCAATGACAGGAAAGTTCCATTTCCGGATCATGGGCATATTACCAAAAAAGTTTTACAATTTGAAAAATCCGGACAAAGAAGAGCTATTGGCTATTGTTGGAAAAGCCATGAACATTACAGTCAATTTTGCAGACACTACCTGGTTTTCAACATACAGATTGTACCATAAAAAGGCAGCTCGATTCAGAAATGACAATATTTTCCTCTGCGGGGATGCCGCGCATGTTCATAGTCCTGCCGGAGGACAGGGGATGAACACAGGCCTGCAGGATGCGTATAACTTAGCCTGGAAACTTGCGTTTGTAGATCAGGGATATGCCAGCCACGCCTTATTGGATACCTATAACGAAGAACGCGAGCCTGTAGCCCCGCAATTGCTAAAGACCACTGATAGAATGTTTACTTATATGTCTGGTGAGAACTTTGTTTTGGCAATTATCAGGTTCTATATCTTTCCATTGGTAATGGGCATACTGACCTCCTCGGAATTTTTCAGAAAACGAATATTTGCAGCTATTTCACAACTTCAGATCAACTACAAAAAATCATCACTATCAATTGGAAAATCAGGAAATATCAGGGCTGGCTCGCGGCTTCCTTTATTTTACATCTGGCAGAATAACCGCAAAATTTCATCCTATACATTTGTTAACAGCTTTATAAATTCCCCATTCAGGATTATACTATTTAATTTGAAAGCCTCCGGACTTATTTCTTTGCCTTCTAACCTTTTTAAGGTTTTAGAAATTGAACTCAATCCCAATAATATCGCCAGCCTCAAAAATATAGGACTGCCTAAATCCTTTCTCATTCTAGTCAGACCTGATAATTATATAGGGTATTGCGCCAATAAGGTGAAGTTAGCAGAGTTGGATAAGCTAATGAAGTCAGGATATTTCCTATTACCGGTCGGTTCAGCTCAATAAAAAATCATCACCATAAAAATTAATCATCGCGTTACCGGGGAGGTTGGTTTCTGATATGATTAACTGCAGAATTAATTGTTGTTAAATTGACCTATATTAAAATAAGTAATTCGCAATCTGTTGACCAGAATTTGGTTTTCAATTCCGAAAATTCAACCCGCTAACCTGTTAACGGTTAGCAGGTCCACACGTTTGTTACAATCGTTTCACCTATAAATAATCCTTTTTCGCCATCTGCTGATTCTACAGTATGAATATATTTATAACACTTATTTAAACGATCGTAAGCCTGGTCTACTACCCTAATATCTAAAACATCAACTGGGAATTCACAATTGCTTTGTGTGCAAATCATCTGTCTTCCAATCATAAAAAAGTCAACCCCATAACCTTTCGCCTGAAGCGCTATGACCCTGCGGGTGATTGCACCGTTAAATTTGCGCGCGCCATTCTTGTAGATATATTTCATGCTGCTGTTTTGATTAATGATACCTGATAAGGTATCTAAACAGCATGCCAACATATTAAAGTACTTATTATCAATTAATTAAATCTATTTAAATTCTTATTTTTCTGATAAATCGTAACTATAGCGACGGGTAGACGAAATATCGTATTGTGCGACGGTATAGGTCAGGGTTTGGTTCTTACTGATCTCCCTTTAAAATAAAAGTCATGCCGGGAAGTATTTGGCTAAGCCTTAACTGGCAGGAGAGCCTGCTATTCTCTTCTGAGTTTGGCAGCCCGTCTAATGTTTCAAGCTCTTGCTCGCCAGCTGGTATAAGATGGTCAAACCCTTCGGTAACGCCGACATGACAGGTTCCGCAAAGCGCCATACCCCCACAACTGGCCTGTATATCATAGCCGCCAGCTTTCAGGACTTCCATTAAACTGAGGCTGATATCTTTCGGAATATTTACAGAAGAAATACGGCCATCTGCTTCTTGTATATTGATTGTTATCATATTAAAAGGAATTAACACCATGAACCGTGGTGTATTTAAAATTAAGTTTCTGTTCAGGGTGAACGTGTTTGAAAGCGCTCTGCGCCATCAGCGCTGCTTCGTGAAAACCACTCAGTATAAGTTTCAATTTTCCAGGGTAAGTATTGATGTCACCAATAGCGTAAATTCCTTCCCTGCTCGTACTGTAATCAAAGGTATTCACACTTATAGCCTGCTGGTCAATTTGAAGTGCCCAGTCTGCTATTGGGCCTAACTTTGGGCTCAAACCAAATAACGGAATGAGGTAATCCGCATCTATCCGTTGTTCAAGCTGGTCGTGGCCGATCAACGCAATTCCTTCCAGATGATCTTCTCCATAAATACCGAGAATGTTTGATTTCAGTATCAGGTTAATCTTTTTATTCATGGCCAGTTCCAATACTTTATCTGCAGAATCCGGTAAACCCCGGAATGTATCGCCACGGTGAACGAGTGTAACTTTAGCAACAGACGAAAGGAAGATAGTCCAGTCTAGCGCTGCATCTCCCCCACCGGCAAGTACCACCCTTTTATCGCGCAACATTTCCGGGTCACGGATAATATAGTCTACCCCCTTTCCCTCATATTTTTCCAAATTTGAGATGGTCGGCTTTCGCGGTTCGAAACTGCCAAGTCCGCCAGCAATGACCACTACCCGCGAATGAATGATTGTGCCGAGGTTTGAAACCAGAAGAAAGGAATGGTCTGGCAATTGCTCAACACTTTCAACGCGCTCGCCTAACGAGAATGTCGGCTCGAAAGGGGCTGCCTGCTGCATAAGCTTGTCCACCAATTCCATTGCCTTAATCTCGGGATAACCCGGGATGTCATAAATAGGTTTGTGCGGATAAATTTCAGAAAGCTGGCCTCCGATCTGGGGCAGTGCGTCAATAAGATGACAGCGCATTTTAAGCAATCCGGCTTCAAAGGCTGCGAAAAGACCAACGGGTCCAGCACCGATTATACAAATATCTCTTTTAATCATCTCCTTTTATTGCGTTAATATTTCTTATTCACCCCTGATAAGCATACACAGGCTATCCTCTGCTGCCTCAAGAGAATGAATGATATTTACTGGTATCTCGAATTCATCATATATCATCAAAGGAACTTTGCCACCATTTTCCTGGTAGATAACACTTCCCTCTATTACGATTAGTTTAGTTGGCATCGCTGTTTTGTGATCCTGCCAGGTAACACCTTTCTTTAGGCCTACCGCCAGCAAGTTATAATTGCTGCCCGACTTAATAATTTTAGCTACCGGTTTGTCACAGGCAGCCAGCTCTTCTTTTATGGCTCTTAGTATCATGATTTTTTTATTAATTACTTAAGTATTTTTATTCCATTATTCGCTTCCAGTATGCGGCTTATCTTTATGCTGCAACCAGAATTCATCTGGATAATCATCTTTGAATTGAGGCTCGTGCAGTTTGGCAAGTATGTCACGGATGCCGGACAGCAGCGCTTCCGACAATGCAGATTCCAGAAAAGGAAACAGTCGCCGCTCTTCAAATCGTATGTGAGCGGTCAAAAATTCAGTGAAAAAAAGATAATCTTCTTTATGATCAAGACCGGAACTGCTAATTCGCAGGAACAAATCTTTCAGCTGTACATGCTCCATCAACGCTTGTTCGGTCAACTCATGCCGGATCTGATTAAATAGGAGTATCTCTTCTTCCTGAAAATGTTTATTTAAATGCCCTTCCCAAAAATAACGGATGTAGTTATTAAGCCGCTCGAATGATATATCCCTTTTGATCCCTTCTTTAATTTTCCAGCAAAACAGCAGCCCGGAATGATGATCACGGGAAAGGGTCACGACATAAGTGCTTCTTTTAATAGGTGCTTTTTCCATTTGGCTTAACCTCAATTGGTTCGAAACTGAAATATTTGATTGTCGCCTCTTTCGTCAGCAGAATATATCCTTTCAGATCATCGATCACTTTCAGCATATGCTGTTCGTTTGCAGGGATCAGTGTGACGATCCCCGGATCCAATTCCTGTTTGGTATCCGCATAAATAAGAAGTGCGCTCCCCTGCTCGATAACCAGGTAGGCATCTGATGTAGCGATATGGCGGGGCATATTTGTTCCGGCAGCATAAGCTATATCAATCCGCTGGACGTTTGCACTATTTAGAACTTCTGCTATTTTACCATTCATGATCAATCTTTTGATTAGGTTAAAAAATAATTTTGGACTTATCTCTTGCGGAAAAAAGTTTATGTTGAAACATTAAGGACATTACACCAGCTCTTTTTTTTGCATCTTCGGCAACCACACCATTAAAGTGTTTATCAACCGTTAACCCGAACAAATCCACCCACCTTTCAAAATGATCCGCTTTAATCGGTAGCGGTAAGTGTTTCATAAAAGGATTCCCCTTGAAACCAGGTTTACCAAAAAGTGCAGCGTTCCAGAATAAATACATCTTGTCCAGATGCGGTTTCCAGTCACCTCCAATCGCTTCCGCGAAAACGGGGCCGAGCAGCAGGTCTCCCCTTACGCTCGTGTAAAAATCATCTACCAGTATTTTTATAGATGTCTCATCTTTGATATCTGTCATTTTTCCTTGATTATTATCCAAACTCTTTTCATCAGCTTGCAAGAAACTGCCTTAGTACATACTGTAGAATGCCGCCATGCTGATAATAGGCGATCTCGATCAGCGAATCAAGTCGCGCGGTAGCCTGGAATGAAACAGTGATTCCACTTTCATTGACGGCTGTTACCAATATTTCCTTACCGGGATACCATTCTGATTCCAATCCCCGGAACGAGTAGGTTTCATGACCGCTTAGGTTAAGAGTTTGGGCCGTTTCACCAGGCCCGTACTGAAGCGGTAAAATGCCCATGCCAACAAGATTACTTCGGTGGATGCGTTCATAGCTTTCTGCGATAACTACCTTTACACCCAGTAAAAATGTCCCCTTGGCGGCCCAGTCACGCGATGAACCGCTACCATATTCTTTGCCTGCCAAAACAACTAATGGAATATTCCCGGCTTTGTAATGCATAGCGGTATCATAAACAGACATTTCCCTTCCATCAGGAAAGAAGGTAGAATAACCACCATCTTTTTTAGCCAGCCTGTTTTTTATACGCACATTGGCAAAAGTGCCACGGACCATTACCTCGTCGTTTCCGCGCCGCGAGCCATAAGAATTGAAATCCTCTTTTTTTACACCTAAACCGGAAAGATAAATACCTGCCGCAGAGCTTTCGCTGAATGATCCTGCCGGAGAGATATGATCAGTAGTTATGCTGTCTCCCAAATGAAGAAGCACACGGGCATTGATGATATCTTTGATGTCTCCCGGATGTTCAGACAGATTGTTAAAGAAAGGTGCCTCTTTGATGTAACTTGATGAATTATCCCAGACAAAAAGCTTGCTGTCATGGACAGGAAGATTTTGCCATATCGCATTACCTTCATATATTTTGCCGTAATTTTTTGCGAAGTCATCCCTTACCAGCACCGTATCCATCAGATTGTATATTTCTTGATCTTCAGGCCAGATATCCTTAAGATAAACTGGCAGCTGGTTTTGATCAAAATCGATCGGATCTTTATGAAAATCAATATCAATCCTCCCCGCGATCGCATAAGCGACCACCAGCATAGGCGACATGAGGAAATTCATCTGCACCTGCGGATGGATGCGTGCTTCAAAATTACGGTTACCTGAAAGTACTGACGCTACAACAAGATTTTCTTCGTCAATGGCCTGGGCAATGTGTGCCGGCAAAGGACCGGAGTTACCGATACATGAAGTACAGCCGTAGCCGATAACATGGAAATTCAGGGCTTCCAAATCATTGAGAAGACCCGCACGTTTCAAGTAGTCCGTCACCACTCTTGAACCCGGGGCAAGAGAAGTTTTAACCCATGGTTTTACGTCAAGTCCGCGCTCGCGGGCTTTACGTGCGACGAGCCCCGCACCAAGCATTACGTAGGGATTAGATGTATTAGTACAGGATGTTATTGCGGCAATCACTACAGCACCGTCGCTAAGCATAAACTTTTCCCGGCGGGTGCTCAGCCAGACTTCTTTCTGACCGGACCTGTTGCTCACTTCTAATATCGTACCAGGATGACCATTTGAAGGGGATGCGGCAGGCTGGCTGCCTCCCTCTCCTTTCCAGCGGACTATAGGTTCATTTGGTTGGATATACTGGCGCCCGTACGTTTGATCCAGAATTTCTATAAAGCGATCCTTAAAATTTCGAAGCAAAACCTTATCCTGAGGTCGCTTAGGACCGGCAACCGTAGGCTCAACAGTTGATAGATCCATAGTTAAAACACCGGTATATGTTATCTTTTCATTCCCCGTCCGCCAGAGTAAATTTGCTTTACAATATTGTTCAACTAGATTAACCTGGCTTTCCGGACGGTTGCTTTTGCGCATATAATCCAAGGTCTTGTCGTCTATCGGAAAATAGGTTACCGTACATCCAAATTCAGGAGACATATTTCCAATACTTGCCCGGTCAGGTACGGATAATGTGTCCAATCCTTCACCGAAGACCTCGACGAATTTTCCAATGACATTCTGCCTCCTCAAGAGTTCCGTTATGGTGAGTACCAGGTCCGTTCCTGTGCTCCCTAACGGTAATTTGCCAACTAATTCCAAACCGATGACTTCAGGTAAAATGAAATAAACCGGCTGTCCCAGCAGCGCTGCTTCAGCTTCTATACCCCCTACACCCCATCCCATCACACCAATTCCGTTTACCATAGGCGTATGGCTGTCAGTACCTACCAGCGTATCCGGGAACAATAGTCCATTCCTGAGAATTACGCCTTTAGATAGATATTCCAGGTTTACCTGGTGACATATACCCATACCGGGGGGGACTACGTTAAAATTATTAAAAGAACGTTGAGCCCATTTCAGGAATTCGTAGCGTTCACTGTTTCGGATGTACTCTTCTGCAATGTTTTTTTCATAAGCGTACGACGTACCGAAATAGTCCACCTGAACGGAATGGTCGACGACGAGGTCCACAGGCACCAGCGGGTTAATCAGGTCCGGATCCTTTCCTCTGCGCGCCATTTCCGCCCTGAGCGAGGCAATGTCCACCACTGCGGGAACGCCTGTAAAATCCTGCATCAGGACTCTTCCCGGCTTAAAAGGGATTTCTTTGTTTGTACCAACCGTCCCCCAGTTCATCAGTGTGGAAATGTGTTCTTCCGTAACCGAAAAATCGTCCAGATTACGCAGCGCATTTTCCAGCATGATCCGAATAGAAAATGGCAGCCTCGCAATATCATAACCGCTGTCCTGCAAAACAGAAAGGCTATAATAAATGTAAGTACCGGTTTCAGTCTCAAGCGCGGTTCTTATTTTGTATACGTCGTTAGAGTTGCACATGGTATTTTGGCTGTTTAGTATAATTTAATAGCTAAAGAGGTAACCAGGAAGTACAGCGACCAAGCGGCAAACAAGATGATGAGCACAATCATCCACCATGGAATGCTTTGCGGCGTTTCACTGCCATGCAGGGTAAATGTCTTCTGGTCACCTTTTCCGTATGCGTTAATCATCAGCGGCAATATTCCTTCAACGATCTCGTCTTTACGCAGCCCTTCAATGGCTATTGCAGGCCCGTTCCGAACCGTAAAGGGTATCAATTTGATTCCTTCTTTTCCAAGATGATCTTTACTGATCACTTTCAGCGTATGATTACCATCAACCAGTTTTCTGGTATCAAGTTCAAAGGCAACCGGGGCAAGGAATTCGCCGACGGGCTGGCTCTCGTCATCAATAAATAAGGTTACCGTACTCTGATTAGCCATCGTTAATTATTTAATATAATTCTTTTGACATGGTCCTCCCCTGATTCTGAGGGCTTTAAAAGGCACCTTACCGTAGCAAATAAGGTGTACAGGGTTAACCCGACCATGACTGCAACAATCACATAATCTTTTAATCCATCCGGCCCGGCTCCGTGGGTAATACCCTGTAAAAATTTAGGTTGCTGTTTTTTACAGGCATCACAAGCAAAGACACTGGTCGTCCCAGCGAGCAGCGGAATAATCAAAAGGTGTTTAAGGAATTGGCAAAAACGTGGATTTTTCATAAAGTTATTTTTTTAACGAACTGATTATTTTCTGTACTTCGGAAAGTGTTACTTTTTTTGAATTGTTCCCCCAGTTGCTTCGCTCATGGTTCACAATAGCCGTTATCTCTTCCGGCTTCAGGTTATTATTTGTTCCTACTGGCGGCATAACCCCATAGCCTTCACTTACCCTGCCGTTGTATCCTTTCATAATGATGGTTATTTGCACCTCCGCGCTTGCATTAAGTACGACCGGACTGCCTTTTAACGGCGGAAATGCCCCACGAAGCCCTTCACCATTAGCCTGATGACAACTCTGACAATTGTTTGCGTAAAGTGCGGCACCATCAAACTCTGGCTTAGCAGTTCCGGATCTACCAGGGATGCCGGCAGAACCGGCGTCCTTGCCATACAGGAAAACAGGGACTGGTTTTCCATCAGGCAAAGCGGCTTGCCTGAGTGACTTCAGGTAAGCAAGGAGCGCAAGGGCTCTTGGAGTGGCTACGATTTTTCCGGTGATTCCTTTACGGAAATCATCAGGAACATTGACCACCACATCTTCCGGGTAGTTGTATTCTTTGACCTCAAACAACCATTCATAGGAAGGCATTACTGATGCGGCCACAACGGCGCGCGGATTGTATAAATGCAGCAAATGCCATTCGGCACTTGGCTGACGAAGGCCAATGTTCGTCAGGTCAGGACCTGTTCTTTCAGATCCCATCAGATTAGCCGTATTTCGCCAAAGATCTGTTCGGGTATTACGTGCGTAATCAGCGCCGATACTTGGCCGCACTCCCCACATCTTATCCATATCGATGTTGCGTACCTGCTGGGTATGACAAGCCGTACAACCTTCTGCAATAAAAACCCCTTTACCCTCCGCCGCCAGCGCCGTTAAAGGTTTGCTGGACGGAAGCGGCGCATTATTCTGTTGTCCATTATAAGCAGGCATAATCGCCACAAACATGGTCAGCATGATGAAAAAACACAGCGCCAGTACAAATAATCTTTTATGATTGTTATAAATATCCATGGATTGATTCTTAGTTGTTGGAATTTGGGGCTACACGCGCTGTATCTGCTAAATTTTCAAAGATTGCGTTCCTGACATCATCCTCCGTTTTTACGGTTATCATCGTATACATATTCCAGGCAAAGACCAGGTGTGATCCCCACATCAGTGAACCACCGATAGCCCGCCACAGCCAATAAGGTGCCATCATCGAAACACTGTCAATAAACGCTTTGCCTTCCTGCCAGGAAATCCCCCTAAGGGTACCGCCGATCATCAGGGGAATAGAATAAACCAGGATGCCGACAAGCGCCATCCAGAAATGCGCGCCGACCAGGCCCTGCTTTGGCTCCTTACCTGTCAGCCGGGGCACTAAAGTATAGATGCAGGCCCATAGCATAAACGCGATAATACCGTACATGGTGATGTGAGAGTGCGCTACTGTAAAATCTGTAAAATGCCAGACCAGGTTGGTAGCACGGAAAGCTTCTGCGGTTCCCTGGGTAGACCCGGTAAAATAGAACAGGATACCTGTGAGGTAAAACGGAAGGGTATAACTGCGGGCTATCTTATGAAAATTACCTCTGAATGTCATTAAAAAATTGGTAGTTCCGGAGAATACGGGGATCAGCATACCCATACTTCCTACTATGGCAACGGTTTGCAGCCACCAGGGTATCGAACTGAAAATAAAATGATGGGTACCGATCAGGGTGTAAAACAATATTTGCGACCAGAACGCAAGAATGCCTAAGCTGTAAGAATATATGGGCGTATTGAGCTGCTGTGGTAAAAAGTAATAAATCAGTCCAAGATTGAACAGCATAAACCACATGCCGACCGCCTGGTGCATGTAATAACCCTGTATAATAGTTTCGCCAAGTCCGTTCTGCCACCAGGGCACGTAACCCACGATGACGATAACAATGAGAAACATTACAGCGGAAATAATATACCAGTTGGAAATATAGATTTCTTTAGTCTTGCGACGGGCGATGGTCTGTAAGAAATTTATCAGCGTAATAATAATTCCGAGGGCAAATATTGCCATGACCGGCCAGATGTATTCCCTGTACTCACCGCCGCCATTATTAATACCGGAAAGCAGGCACCAGGTTCCGGAGATCACTGCTGCATTCATCAACAGCAGGGTTTGATATCCTTTCCTGATGCTATATATCGCAGCATTGCTGACCGTGCTCACCACATAATATCCCAGCCCGACCATTGCGAGTGAAGACCAGCCCCAAAAAACCATATTGGTATGAACAGGCCTTAAACGCCCGAACGACAACCAGCTCACATGATCTACATCGGGGGAAACAAATTTAATTCCCATATATTCACCAATGGAAGTGCCGGCAACTAACCAGAAAGTAGCAGTACCGAGATACCATAAAATCAAGTTCACCGTCTGCGGGTCAATTTCATGTCGTTTGGCCGCTTTTCTTTTGGGTGCCAGATAACGTGCATTACTTACCTCCCCCACATGAAGGAGCAAACCTTTTTCATCACCCGCGGTACGCTGCCCGGCGAGTTCATTGTTGCTAAGCGAATAATCCAGCGCCTGCTTTCTCTTTATAGCCTCATCGTAGAACGCTTCATCAAGTAATGCTTCAGAAAGGTCATTGGTTTCCCTTCTGATCCGGGAAGTTTTGGTTTTAGATATAATCCTTGCAAGTTTCAGGCAGATTAAACCGATGCCGGCGAGCATTGGAATTAAGACCAATACCAGCATAATAAGTACGCCGGGACTGGAAATTATATTTTCTTTCGCTCCACTATCTTCAGCATTTGCGGACAGGGAAGCGGCTGACATCAGTACGGTAAGCAAGACAGCAATAACCCCACCTTTAAGTTTTTTCGGTTCGTTTTCATCCAAACTTTTCTGGTCCTTCCCTGCCAGCAACTGACCGATCTGGGCACTGTTCAGCTCTCTTAAACTTTTTTTTAAGTGATGATCATTTCTGCTGGAAATTTCTATGACTTCACTCCTTAAATCCAGGGACATCCTCAGCAACCAAAATACCATTGCGATCAAAATAAAAATAAAAATCCCCAGTATAACAAAAGTCACTATCTGGCCATCGGAATATGCGCTGGTATCATCAGCCGGACCGACGGGATTTTGTATGAAAAGAATACTGATAATGGAATTACTTTTAAATACTTGCATTATAATATGGGTAATTATTTGTTTTTATATTTTCAATCAGATTTTGCGCGGAACCATTTTTCACAGGAACCATTCTCCTTATTAAATAACGCTTACCATTTTAAAACTTTGATTGGGGCGAACTCAGACTATTTAAATAGTCCTCAAATTCAGAATTGCCCATCCCTTTTATCAAAGGTAAAACATACCAAGCATAATAAAGGATATTTTTATCCTTTATTATTTTGATTACTTATCAGTGACGGAAAGTATGCAGTTTCATTACAAAACGTTGAGGAGATAATACTTGATTTTCCGCAGAGGATAGTAAAATGACCAGCGTGTTTGTGTTGTATCGCCAGGTCTTCGGAATCTGTAAAAATGCTGATCAGTAATAAACCTGCTTATGATTTTGTAGCTGGATAAACTTCTTGTACGTGTCGGGTTAGCGAAGTAAAATGCTGTGAGTATGATCTGAATAATCAATAATATGACCGGAAAATCCATCCAGCCGTTATCTGCATAATGACCAATAACAAGAATGAAGTCTGCCGCAAAAAAACCTCCTGAAATATCCTGGGCGCGGATTTCCTCCGGCAATAAAATAATCGCTGCCATAAGGCAACGTATCAGAAGTAATAGTTGAAACAGTGACTTTAATTGACTGCTGTCGATCCCATTAATCC
Source organism: Mucilaginibacter antarcticus (assembly GCF_042686155.1). Taxonomy (NCBI): domain Bacteria; kingdom Pseudomonadati; phylum Bacteroidota; class Sphingobacteriia; order Sphingobacteriales; family Sphingobacteriaceae; genus Mucilaginibacter; species Mucilaginibacter antarcticus. Next base: position 12,159 of record NZ_JBHUON010000033.1, read on the forward strand.
AATCCCTTTCGACAGTATTAATCCAAAAACAGGTAAATAAAGTCAAAAGGGCTGCTGAGGAGAGGTTGCGTATTTTTTTCATATACAAGGCTTTAACTTCTACAAACTGATTACATTTAATAATGTAAAGTTCTGCAGGAAAGCCCCCGTCAGCAATGTAAGGGTTACGGTTAATGAGGTATAAATTATGTATTATCCCGCTGGTCCTGAAAATATATGAGGTAAATTAAATATCTTGAAATAGGTAAATCTATTCTTAGAGTAACAGGATCGGCTGCCGGTATCACCCAAAGAATGCCATTCAATCTGGTATCACCTAATAAAATTGCAATAATCAATAATCTTCTTTTTGGATGCCCAATTTTTTTATTTTAGAATGAAGGGTAGTTGGCTGCATATCAAGAATTTCAGCTGCTCCGCCTGCACCGCTTACCCTACCCTTACATTTTCTCAGAACGGCAACGATGTGATCCCTCGAATTTTGTTCATCGCTTTTCAGCAATTCTTCCGATGGTTTAGCATTCAGGGCACTGGAATATAATTTTGGTAAAAATATTTGCTGAAGCACAGGGCCGGAGTTTAGCAGGATACTGCGCTCTATGAGATGTTCCAGTTCCCTGACATTACCCGGCCAGTTATAAGACATCAACTGATCTAAAACCTCGTTACTGATACCGTTTACCTTTCTACCAATCTTGGCAGAAAAATAGGCTATAAAATGGTCGGCAAGCACCGGGATATCTTCTTTGCGTTCTCTCAAAGGCGGTATCAGAATCGGAAAAACGTAAAGCCTGTAATAAAGGTCCAACCGGAACCTGCCTTCTTCCACTTCTTTTTCAAGCACGCGGTTGGTCGCTGCAATTATCCTAACGTTGATCTTTATAGGAGCCTTCCCTCCGATTCGCTCAATTTCCTGTTCCTGTAAAACGCGCAGAAGTTTAACCTGGAGTTCCTGCGGCATTTCACCGATCTCATCTAAAAAAATGGTGCCTTTGTCTGCTAACTCAAATTTGCCTAACCGTCTTTCCAATGCACCGGTAAAAGAACCTTTTTCATGCCCGAAAAGTTCAGATTCAATCAGGTTAGCGGGTAGAGAGGCACAATTGACGATAACAAGCGGCTGCTTGTTTCTTGATGACAATTGATGGATGCTTTTTGCTATTCTTTCTTTGCCAGTACCGCTTTCGCCCAGGATCAGCACGGAAGTATCGAGCGGAGCCACTATAGAAACCATGTCCTGCACAGTCAAAATCTGGTGACTGTTTCCGATGATTTTTTTGTCTGCAACAGGAACATTAGCTGGGACCACGTATGAAAATCCAGTTGATGTTGCCTCCTCAAATGGTGAGGTCTCGAATTTACTGCTCCAGGTATTGTCAAATGCCGGGATCAGGGTTTGATTCGCATAGCTCAGAAAAGTCAGGTGATCGTTGTTGTAACCCTCATCTTTCCTGCTGTAAAATGAAACCGCATAAATATTTCCGTCTGTTGCGAGAACGGGTAATTTTAATCCTGAATGGAGATCAAATGTTTTAGCCACGAGCTTTCGCAGTCGGTTGGATTGGTTATCACGATGAAAATCGATCCCATTCGCATATTCCAATTTAGTAACAGCCCCGGAATCAGGATGAAGAACTTTCATTTCCTCATTGGTTATCCGGGCTATGTTCAAAAACTCTATTGTCCCTATCTGTTGGTATTCATTAAATCCTATCCGGAGAAATGTAGTGTAAACTTTTCGGTTCTGTGCAGGGGATATCTTGGTAATGGTGATATAATCAAATGGAACATATTGCTGAAGACTGCTGATCACCCGTAAAAACTTCTGATCTTGGTCTCCTGTGTCGCTGATGATTTCCCGGACGGTATTTTCGAACGCTTTTTGATTACGTATTTTTGATTCCAAGCTGTTTTGGTGCCTGTAAAATGCTACTTCGAGCGTAATAAGCAGCTCATTCTGCCGGAATGGCTTGACAAGAAAACCATATGGCTGGGTGGCTTTAGCTTTATCAAGAATGCCAGAATCGAAATTGGCGGATAAGTATACGAATGCTATATTCCGTTCAGTGAGAATATGTGCCAGATCAATCCCTGTTTTGCTGCCTTTCAGATAAATATCCAGTAAAACTAATTCAGGCTTATGTGCTGAGACAAGTTCCAGAGCCTCCGGTACAGAACTTGCCATACCGCAAACCTGATATCCTGCTTTGGTCAGAATTAATTTAAGATCCAAGGCGATCATTGATTCGTCTTCAACAATTAATATTTTCCTTTGCATCAGTTTTCCTGTTATGAATTATTTCCTGTTTGGAGGCATGCTAAATGCCTTGCTATACTTATTTGAAATTCAATGGACATAAACGATAATAAGCTGATCATACCCTTACTGGATCAGAAAATTTCACCCACCATACCTTTCGCAAATAAAAATAGCAATTATTTCTCCTTCCATTCCAGCTAATTATTGCCACTGGCTTTCTTAAAATATTTATAAGATGCTGTATAGTTCAGATTTGCCTGCTAAACTATCTTAAGTCAAAAGTAAAGGCAATGTACCGCTTACGGTTATAGATGTACCGATTATTTATTGGCTGATGTTAATAATTACGAAATATCGTCTCTGAGATTGCCAGAATTCGGAAATATCGTATAATAAAATATATAAAAAATATCAACTTACTGTTTAACAATAAGTTACCCTTAAAGGCACAATATTGGTTAATTGGCAATTGTATTTATCACTAAGTATTTGCTATGAAACTATTCTCTGCTCAGCCAAATTATTTCGGACCTGAAAATGATCTGTTCGACTTCAATGTAGATAAATTTGACATAGGCGAATTTGATTTAAAAACTATAAACAACAGTAGTTTTCCTGCAGGACAGTATCAATATGTATTGTTATATAACGGCTCCGCAACACTTTGCAACGGTCAGGAAAATATAACCATTAAACCGGGGCAACTCGTACTTCTCAGGTCCGGGAAGAAATGTAAAATACATTTAAGCCCAAAGTCAAATGGCTGCGTGATTACATTTTCAACTATTTTTTTAGAGAGGGTTGACCGGAATGAAAGTTTTGGGGGGCTAAATATATCCCGTTTCTTAAACGCCGCCCAGGAGACAGCATCCACAGAGTTAACCGGTGACATAATGACTTTCGCCGATCTCCTGCTTAAAGAATTTACTGATCAGAGTTCTTGCAAATGCGAATTACTATATCGCTATTTCAGGATCTTTCTCATCCATGTTTCAAGTAAACTGCACACACATTTACAAACGGAGCGACGACCCAGAAACCTGGAAATCATAAATAATTTCAAATTTCTGGTTGAAGAAAATTTCAAAACAAAAAAAATGGTTGCTGAATATGCAGAAGCCATGTCAGTAACGCCAAATTACCTGAATGAAGTGGTGAAAAAGTGCACAGGTTATTCTGCTGGTCACCATATCCGGCAGCGAATTGCTAAAGAGGCCCAATGGCAGGCAATGAATTCAAACAGCTGCATGAAGGGCATTGCTTATGACCTTGGTTTTTATGACCTGGCTCATTTCAGCAAATTTTTTAAGAACACGACGGGTGTGAACTTCTCACAATTTAAAAGCCAGGATAGTATGCTTCAAACAGTTGCCTGAGAGCAGTGTACCTGAAACGGGCATAATCCCCAGTGGAATCTATTTAAATACATCTTACAACACTAATATTAACCAAAAAAAAAGTCATGTTAAAAAATCAACAAATCAACAAAGGCCTTCTTTCATGGAAATCGGTAATTTCGATTTACCTGAGTATCACATGTTGCTCCGCTTTGGCCCAGGAGAAGAAAACCGTAGCAAAACCGGCTGAAATGGTAGGTGCATTATATGCTGCTTTTGGAAACAATCATTCCCGCGCCGTACACGCCAAGGGAATAATTTTACAGGGGGATTTTCAGCCTACTGCTGAAGCCAAAAAAATCTGTATGGCTTTTCAATATCAGAAGCAAACACCTGTTACAATCCGTTTTTCAGACTTTACGGGAATTCCAAATATCGCCGATACAACCGGCTTATCCAATCCGCGGGGATTTGCCATGAAATTTCACGGAGATGGCGGTATAACCTCTGACATGATTATGCATAGTTTCAATGGTTTTCCGGTTGGTAATACAGACGATTTTGTTGAACTGCTGACTGACATTTCAAAAAGCGGCCCTGATGCTCCTCATCCAAATCTACTGGAACAATTTTTCGGCACCCATCCTATAGCAAAAACTTTCCTCACGAGCCAGAAACCGCCTACAACTAGTTATGCTACGTTATCATTCTTCGGAGTAAACTCCTTTAAGTTAACCAATGCCAAAGGCGTTTCAAAATATGTTCGCTATCAGCTTATCCCTGTTGCAGGCGAACATTTTCTGACCCCTGAAGAACTGAAAATGTCAGGACCTGATTATCTGTCGGCAGAAATAAAAGACCGCATCAACAAGGGACAAATACAGTTTAAACTATATGCACAGTTATCAGCGGGTGATGACAAAATTAGAGACCCGTCAATCGCCTGGCCGGATACCCGCCAAAGAATTATGCTGGGAACCCTGACCATTAAAAAACTTTCGGAAAATACCGTGCAGGAAGATAAAAGTTTAAAATTTAATCCAAACAACCTTTCACCGGGTGTAACCATAGCTGATCAGATGCTGGACGACCGGGCAAGAGCTTATCCGATTTCAGTTAAAAACCGACAATAATAAAAACAAAATATATGAGCGATCAAATTCAACTAATTCCCGGTAATTCATTAATTACCGCAACCCCTGAGGAGGGACGAATGCTGGCTGTTAAAATGTCAAGGCTGGTTATTAAGATCACCCAGCCTGACACCGAGATCCGTGAAAAACTCCGCCCGGTTTATGCCTCGGACGCTGCCATGCTGATTGCCATTGGTCAAACAGTAGCAATTGAATTCGCTACGATTGCGGCAGCCAACAATTATTGGAAAGATAAGTAAAATCAAATCAGTTTTGAAACCCGGGAAACCGGGTTTTTTTTGCAAGAATTTTTCTGTGACATGCAAATTTTCCTGACAGAAGGATTGCAAGGTCAGATATTATTGCGTTTTAATGATAATAATCCGGTTAATAACTCCTGATTAAAATTTCCGATCGTTGTAGTTTTTAAAAGATCAGAGATCTTGTTCCTGATTACCGCAAATTCTTCATGAAGCGGGCATGGGTTGATTTCCGAGCAATGTTTTAGACCAAGTGCGCAACCGACAAAAAGATCATTACCATCAAACGTTTCTACAATTTCGCTTATGGGCTTGTTAAGTGCATCAACATCTATAAAAAAACCACCGTTAGGCCCTTTAAAAGAACTGATAATACCGGCGCGTGACAAGGCCTGAAGAATTTTAGCTAGATATAATTCAGCGGTATCAATTCCTGCCGCAACATCTTTCAGGCTGACCCGTCCGCCTTCGGATGTCTTATAAGCTATAAAGAAAACAGCACGTATCGCATATTCGCAGGTTTTAGAAAAAATAGCCATAATTACAAATGTAAGATAATCCGGTAATTTGTTTCGTGGTTTCGTTATTAAGCACTCCTTATCGCGGATTTCCGTATCCTGCTTAACGACTGGGGCGCTATTCCAAGGTAGGTCGCAATATAATAGCTCGAAAACATATTGAATAAATATGGTTCGTTATGCAGCATTTGAATATAACGTTCAGAAGCTGACATCGTCAGTAACGACCGGGTGCGGTTAAAAACCAGAATAAAAATCTTTTCATTCAGAATTCTGATCCAGTTTTCAAAAGCGTAAGAAACTTTCAGCATAAGATTCAAATCCTCTTTTGACAATTGCACTGCGGTAACTTCGGTGAGGGTTTTAATAGAAATTGACGATGGATCCGATACCAGGAAACTTTTATAATCCACTGCAAAGACGTTCTCAATATGATTATTACCGCCATTAAAATGGAAAAACCACGTGTTTGATCTTCCGGCAGAATCTGTCAGATACGATATCGCCTGGCCTGATTGTATAAAGTAAACATATTTACAGACACGTCCCTGACTCAGTAAAAAACTGTTTTTAGGAACAGTGATGATTTTGGAACGATCCCTGATTAATTGTATCGTCTCGGGACCAAGCATATACTGGTTATACAGGTAATCTTCAAAATTTTTAAACTTCTCGTGTTCATGCATAATTTGTAGCTTTATTGAGCTCTTTTTAATATTCCACCAGGAAAAGAGTTTTTACGATCAAAGTTCATTTGTTTACTATGCCCGGTAAATAAATTCGGTTTGATTATCCTTCATCATTTTCAACAGCACCATTTTAACCCGTTGGCCAGAATAAAAGGTCCGGTGCGGATCTATCGTATCGGAAATCATGCGATCTACCGGTGAGCCCATACCCATTACCGGCATCGTACTGATTACAGACTGGAAGACTATTGGCCTTTCAATATCGGTGATGTAATATTCATTTACAGCAATGTCTACAAGCGTTACAAGGGTTTGCAGCGTATTTTTTATCGATTGATCAATCTGATCCCTGACTACAGAATATGGCCAGAAAGATATTTCTCTCTGCATCAGACATAAAAAAGCGGTATTTTTAAATGTCATAGCGTAGATATTTGAAAATATCATTAAACGTTCCGGAGAATCACTTTTAAGTCCGGGTACACCGGCCAGCAATATGCGGAGACGGTTTAGCCGGATATGAAAAATTTCCATATAAAGCAATCTTTTAGTTTTAAAGTAACCTCTTAATATCCGGTGATTTATACCAGTGGCTTCAGCAACTTTGTCCATAGATGTCTCCTCATACCCATGAAGTGCAAAAAGCACTTCAGCCTTTTGCAAAACACTTTCTCTGACATCATTTTCTAATAAAACCGAGACCATCCTGTAATACTCCTTTCTTTAATTTTTAAATACAATTCTGAGTCAGTTTAACGGATATCATCCCGTCTGGCTTATCAATAAATAATGACCCGGAAACAAGTCCGCTTATGGTCATGATTAACATATAAGTAATCAGCAGCGTAAGACTGGTCAGCAGGCCCAAAGCAATAACTTCAGGCAAGATCGTAGGATGAAAAGCCGCATATTTCAGCGAACAATTCGTCAAGGCGGCGACAGGGAATGACAATGACCACCAGGTGTGAATAAAGCCCCGCTGACTGTTAAAAATCTTTATTAAAAATACAAGGAACAGAAATAAGGCCGTGTAGAAAAGCATGACCGCAAATACGTCAGTTCTATCGATTATTTTAATATAGGCGAGAAAGCCTACAGCAAATGGGCTCATGAGTACCATCAGTGTCGGTTGAGCCGACAAAGGCAGCGCATCATGTAAAACTATTCTGGAAATGATAATGGTAAAAAACACAATGGTTAATATACTCCCTACAGAAAAAGAAAAAAGAATAATTTCATCTGCCACTCCGGTATGCCTGACGGCTGCTGTAACAGCTATATTAAGTACGCCAACTACCGGTAAAATCAGTACAGGGGATATATCAAGTTGCTGCCTGCCCCTGCTTATCAGGCTATAGAAGGTATAGCCTGTCAGTGCAAGCATTAAAACTGTGCCTGAACACCACATAAAATATCCAATCTGAAAATGCGATCTGACAACAGTTGACATTAACAATACAGCAATAGGAATGGTCGCGTAAAAGCTGCCTTTCGAAGGGTGCAAAAATTCATCTCTGACTGATTTCGGGAAACGAAAAACTTTGACCAGGAAAATTCCAGCTATCAAAATAAAAGCAGTTACTGCTATAAAAGTTACAAGATCACCCGCAAAGGTGCTTAACCCGAAAAGAGTCTCAGCCAGGCGAAATGCCCTGCTGAGACCTGCTAAACCCATTACGGACCCAAAAATGCTTACTGGAAATACTTCCGGAAGAGATTTGATTTCAGGACCAGTTCTGGTCATTTTTTTAATTAAGATTAAGCGTCTGTGGTCCGAATTCCTCAAAATGAATTAATTCCTTTTTTACCCCCATCAGCAATAGTTGTCTGTAATGAGTTTCAATAAATCCGGCCGGACCACATATGTAGTATTCAGTCTGCGGCGTAATTAAATCACTATCAATCACGTTCAGATCAACCCAGCCTTCGTATTCGTTTTTAGTGATCCTTTCGCCGTCCAGGTCAGCATAAAAAATATGCTTTTTAATGTCATCATTTTGACCTGTCCAATTTTCAATGACCTCTTTGAAAGCATGCACATTTTTATCACGGCAACCGTGTATCCACGTCCGGGGCCTTTTGCTTCCGATCCTGACGAGACTTTCCATCATACTCATTAAAGGCGTTTGTCCAACGCCCCCGCTGATAAAAACCACCGGATTATCCTTGTCAGGACTGAAAGAGAAGTTGCCGGCAGGGGCTGATACTTCAATGATATCACCGACACCTACATAGTTGTGCAGCCGGTTGCTGATCATGCCATCAGGCGTTAAACTTGAAGCGGTTTCTTTTTTTACCGAAATTCTGTAAAACTCACCGTTTGGAGCACTCGAAATACTGTATTGCCTTGGCTGTAGTAAATTAAGTTCCGGCAAAAACAAACGCACACTCAAAAATTGACCGGGAAGGAAATCGGCAACCATTCCACCGTGCGACGGATACAGGTAAAAAGAAGTAATCTCTGTTGATTCAACGACCTTTTCTTTAATTACAAATGGCCGCCAGCCTGACCATCCACCTTTTTTGCTGATCTGCTGAACATAGAGGTGGTTCTCGTGTCCGGTCATGATAGCCGCTAATTGATTATAAGCGGTCGTCCAAGCCTCCAGAAGTTCTGCTGAAGCCGCATCCCCTAAAACTTCCTTTATGGAGGCGATGAGATGTTCCCCCACGATCAGATAATGTTCAGGCCTGATGTCGAGACTGATGTGTTTCTGTCCTATACCATCTAAAACAGGCATCAGCACAGCCGGATTCTCTATATGCTCCGCATATGCCAAAACAGCCATCGCCAACGCTGTCTGTTGTTTGTTATTTTCCTGATTACCCATATTGAATACATTTTTAAGCTCCGGGTTACCCTCAAACATTCGTTTATAGAAATGCGTCGTTAACAGAACACCATGCTGCCGAAGCACCGGCACTGTTCCTTTTACTAATTCCATTTGATCTTTAGTCATCATTTTCTTATACCTTAAAAGTTAATAAAAATTCATTTGCAGCAGTCCCTCCTGCTTCCGGACAAATTTATATCTTAACTTTCATAATAAAGGATATTCGTATCCTTTATTATTTTTATGTCCTTTTCATGACTCCTTTTTAATGTCAACGATTGTCCTGTTTGATAAATTCCAAGGCTCCATTATTAATTACCCGTATACCAAAAATATGCCTGCTTCTTTAAATATCTGATTAATAGGATATTAAATATTATGAGACGCAGCAGATATTACGAAATATCCTATAACTGGAATATATATGACGGTATTAAGTAACCTGAAACCCCAAAGTTATTGCGGACCGTTAAATGGAATAGTTTTGAGACGGATCAGATAAGCACTCAATGATATCACTATGGGTAAAGTATTAACAAATGTGAATGCACAGAAATATCAAAATCTGGAAATTTGATATCAGATAGTAAATACCTATTAAATCCATATTAATATTTAGTTATGAAGCATAATCAAGAAAATAAATCAGGGAGCAATGAAACCAAACTAAAAAAAGAGTACGATTTTATCATTATCGGCGCTGGTTCTGCAGGTTGCGTACTAACCAGGAGACTGATTGATTCGGGGAAAGGCAAAGTTTTACTGATAGAAGCGGGCGGAGATCACAATGAGGCGGATACTGTTACAGACCCATTGCTGTGGCTGAATAATATCGGAGCATTGAACGATTACCTCTACCAATATGCGCCCTCACCTGTGTTGAACAACCGGACAATTTATGCTCCGAGAGGTAAACAGCTGGGGGGATCAGGCAGTATTAACGCATTAGTTTGGGCCAGGGGAAACCAGAGGGATTATGACATCTGGGCGAACGCCGGTAACGAAGGGTGGGACTACAATTCGGTGTTGCCATTATTTAAAAAAATCGAGGATTGGGAAGGTGGCGAAAGCTCTTTCCATGGCGCTAACGGTCCGATCCACGTAGAAACAGCCAGAAATATGCACCCTGTTGGAAATGCGCTGATAGAGGCTGCGGTATCTTACGGATTACCCTATCTTCCGGACACTAACGGACCTGATCCGGAAGGTGCCGGCCCCATGAGCCTGAATACATTGGACGGTAAAAGATGCAGCCCGTTTACAGGATATCTTAAACCTGTGATTGATCATCAGCTGCTGACGGTGATAACTGATGCACGGGTGGTAAACCTGGTTCTTGAGGGTTCAAACTGCGTTGGCGTTGAATTATTTTATGAAGGAAATAAGCTTACCATAAAAGCGACTAAGGAGGTTGTACTCTCGGCAGGCACTTTTGAAACGCCGAGACTTTTAATGCTTTCAGGTATAGGTCCACGGAAGGAATTACAAAAATTGGGGATTGAAGTCAAAACAGATCTTCCTGGCGTTGGAAAAAACCTTCAGGATCATCCGCTGATCGCAAGTGTCTGCTTTGAAGCAAATGAATCCATGGGTGCCCCTACTCACAATCTGCTGGGAAGCGCAGTTTACGCCCGCAGTTCTAAAAGCAAGCTACAGCCGGATCTGATGATCATTCCCGCTCAGGCGGCCCTTGTAAGCCCGGAAATCGGTTTACAATATACAGTTCCACAACAAGCCTTCAGTTTGCTACCGACATTAGTAAAAGTGAAAAGCAGAGGTTTTCTGACAATGACATCATCCGAATTTAATGCGCCTCTTATTATTCAGCCAAATTTATTAAGCGACGATCAGGATATGCAGGCGATGATCGCGGCAGTTGAACTTTGTCTCGACCTCGCTGCTGAACCGGCCTTAAAAAAACTGATTAAAAGCAATATCGTTCCGCAAAGTTTCAGCAGCTCCAACGAACTGGTTGAGTTTATCCGGAACTCATGCCAGACGTATTTTCACCCGGTAGGTACCTGCGCCATGGGACATGGTACAGACGCGGTGGTAGATAGTCAGTTAAGAGTACATGGAATAAGCGGATTGCGAATTGCAGATGCTTCTGTAATGCCTGAAATCACATCATGTAATACCAATGCACCAACAATAATGATAGCCGAATTCGCAGCAAAATTAATATTGAAATAACTAATTCCTGTAATTTTTTTTAAAGACCGATTGCCACAATTCGGTCTTTATTTTTATTTCTAAATTTCCACCGCAATTAGGGGTGAAATTTATATAGATTGAAACTTCCGTTTCACTTCATTTAGAATATATCTTCATTCTAGTTGGTAAGGTAAATTAAGTAAATGGTACAATTTAACCCATCTTCTATACATTGACCATAACATCCGGATTCAAGATGTTTACAACGAACTCTTGTGGTTGAATAAGGAAATCCGGATGAAGTATAAACTAATATACGTATGGCTTGCGTTATCATTTACTGTCTTTAATATATCTGCCCAAACTCCATCGATAAAGCTTCCGGATCAATTATTGAAACAGGAGTATGATAACGACGCCAGATGGAAGTTTATATTTTTTCGCGATAGTAGCAATTTTTATAAAATTCATAAAAATCCGGATACTGCTTATTTTAACGCTTTACTCAAGACTGGAAAATATTATATTCTTAAACCCAATGAGAATAAAAAGGACCTTGATAACGCTTACACCTTCTTATATAGGGCACTGCACTTAAGCACCATTTCACAGAACATACCATGGAGACATAAAACGCTAAAATTAATCGCTCTATGTGATGAACAAGCTGGTAAACAGGCTCATGCTAAAGCTTGTTATATAGAAATAATTAATTTTTATCATCAGAGTAAAGAAAAACAGCTGGAGGCTGAGAGCTGGAATGAATTAGGAAAATTGAACCTTTCAAATAGCAGGAGCGAGATACTATATAATTTACTATGCTTCAAAAGTGCACTGCTAATTCTCGGAACAGAACGAAACCAATCATTACAAATCGAAATATTAAAAAATATTGCCGAAGCACATTTTAACCAGGGGAAATTTGAGATTGCCGAACGGGAGTCATTGGAGGTTTTATACAGACTTAAATCAATTAATAGTAAAAACCTGACTGCAATATATGATCTACTGGCAGATATTAACAAATCAAAACCTGATTTGCACAAAGAGCTGTTTTACAGGTTAGAATTAATAAAGGATATGGAAGCAAATGCCGATACCGCCAAAGCCGATTATTACTATTCTAAACTCGCATTGGTTTATTCTGACTTGAACATGTACGAACAAAGTCTTACTCAGATCATTAAATCAATTCAAATATTAAAGAATAGATCTAAGTATGAGGACTTTTACGGCTATTTGAGTTTGGCAATGTTCGATTTTATCTCTCAAAACAAAAGTAAGGAAGGGCTTACATTTTTAAAGCAGTCGATAAAACAGGTACCTCCCCAGAACATGGCACAGCAAGTTGATATGAATGAAGAATTTGCTAATTGCTATAAATCTCTTAGACAATATGCAACTGCAGAAAAATACTATTTGGAAATGATTAGGCTTTTTAAAATTACTGCATTTAACAAGAATTTTTATAGCACTCATGATCAAATGCTTATCGATTACACCTACTACTACCAAACCTTAAGTGAATTCTATATCCTTACCAAACAATTCAAAAAAGCCGGTTTATATCTCGAAAAAATCTTAGCCCTTCCAAAATATGTAATCAGGCCTGTGAGCGTAAGAAAAATTGAGCTAATGAAGTTCAAGGTTGATTCTGCTTCAGGGCAATACCTGTCAGCTATTACGCATTTCCAAAAATTTAAAAACCTAAGTGACTCTATTTTTAACGCAACAAAAAGCCGCCAGATTACAGAAATGTTGGTGAAGTATCAAAGTGAACAAAAAGAGCAATCTATAAATATTCTTAAGATTCAAAGCCTTAAGGAGCACTCGGAAGTACGAAGTGCTAATCTCGCTCGAAATATAACATTTGGTGGGGTTGGTATGCTATTGTTTATAGCCGGGTTGATATATAATGGTTATCGAAACAAACAGCGCAGCAACCTCATATTACAAACAAAACAATTAGAGATCAATCAGAAAAATTTGATTCTTCAGGATTTATTATTTGATAAGGATAAGTTGCTAACGGATAAAGATCAACTGCTCCTAGAAAAAGACTGGCTGATAAAGGAAGTACACCACAGGGTAAAAAATAATCTGCAAATCGTTATGAGTTTGCTCAACTCCCAATCAGCTTATCTGCAAAATTCTGATGCCCTTAAAGCTATTAGAGAAAGCCAGAATAGGGTTCAGGCCATATCGCTTATACACCAAAAATTTTACAGCAGTAATAATTTGGCAACTATAAATTTACCGGCCTATGTTGAGGACCTACTTAATCATCTTTCAGAGAGTTTTGATACCCGAAAAAGGCATATAACTTTCAAGCAGTTTGTTGAACCTGTCAATATTGACCTTTCACAAGCTGTTCCATTGGGTTTAATACTCAACGAATCTATAACTAACGCTATAAAATATGCTTTCGAAAATGGGGGCGGTCAAATTTCAGTTTCACTTCTGTTAATAAAGGAAGATTATTTGTCTTTAACGATTGCTGATAACGGTAAAGGGCTGCCTGCTAATTTTGATGCGGAAAACAATTCGACCCTAGGAATGGAAATGATGAAAGCATTAAGTAAGCAATTAGGCGGAGAGTTTAAGGTTCAAAGCGATGCTGGTGTGACTATTAGTATGGATTTCAAAATAGAGAAAGATTTAAATATGATCTCTCAGGGAGGAACTGAATAATTAAAAGCAGTTGTTAAATAATTTATGCATCACGCTTAACTGAACAGCAAATTTAAAGTTTCTGCGATATTCTAATATAAGCTGGCATCATCTCATGATAGGCCAATATCTTAATTTTAAGAAACTAAAATAACCGGATGCTGTAAGGGTTTGTTAACTCTACGACCTTTCAAAACTTCATGACATTAATGAATAGTTTAATGATCCCGTTCCTTTTTAAAATTAAAAAAAAGGAAATTAGCATTACACTTTTTCCAGCGCCGATTCAGAAATTTTATCCATATGAAATTTAATGTTAATTTTTACACCCGAACTGTTTTCCACATTGAAAACACCGCCTAATTGCTTACTTAATGCTTTCATCATTTCCATTCCTAAAGTAGTTGTATTTTCCAGCTTGAAAGAATCCGGTAAACCATTACCATTATCAATTATAGTTAATGATAGCATTTCATTTTCAACTAGTTGTAAAGCGACTTTAATCAGGCCGCCATCAGTGTCAAACGCATATTTAATTGCGTTAGTGACCGATTCGTTGATAATAAGACCTATGGGTACAGCCTGTCCTAAATCAAGATTAAAGGATTCAATATTCTGTTCAAATTTTATATTACGACTGCGTACATCAAAACTTTCTGATAAATAGCTAATCAGATCTGCCACATAAACGGACATGCCAATACTTGCTAAATTGCTGCTGGTATAAAGTTTTTGGTGGATCAGGGATATGGCCTGGACCCTGTTCTGACTATCATGGATTGCTTCGATAGCAGCATTATTTTGAAGATAAGCCGATTGGGAACTAAGCAAGCTCATCACGATTTGCAAATTATTTTTTACGCGGTGGTGTACTTCTTTCAACAACCACTCCTTCTCTTGAACTAAAGCCTGCAGACTTTCGTTCTGTAAATTTATTTTTAGTTGCTTTGATTGCAATGCCAAGTTCCCTTTTCTTTTATTACGATATCCGTTGTACGAGAGTGCAGCAATTATAATAAGGAGAACCGTCACCCCGAAAATTATATTTTTTTCGAGTGAAGTTTTATGTATTTCTTCTGTTTGAGCGCGGGAACGACTCTGTAAAGCAATGATAGATTTTTCTTTTGCACTCGTTTCATAGGCAATCTGTAATCTGTTCACCTCTTTCGTTTTCACCTCGTTAAATATGGAGTCCTGCAATTTTTTACTGATCTCGAAATGATCGATCGCTGAAACGTAATTGCCCATGGCGGAATCAATTTTAAACAATTGGAAATGAATGTCTTTTACCGAATTTACGCTCTTATTAAGAGGCTCAGCCAAAGCTTTAAGAAAATAAGGTTTTGCTTCGGGGAAGCGTTTTCTGTTAACATAAAATTCCCCAATAGAAAAATACGCCGAACTGCCTGAGACCGTAAAACGCATAGCAAAATCCTTTCCTTGATCTGATTCAACTTTTTTCTCGAGTCTAATCATTTTCAGATAGTATTGCTCAGCTTTAGGATAGTCAGCAACTGAATTGTATGCGTCACCAAAGCTTGCCGCCAAAAGCTGTTTATCATTAGCTGTTACCGGCGGATAGTTTCTGAGAATTTGTTTCAAGAATTGCGGCATAGGTGCGCTGTTTCCAATTAATATATTGTTCTTAACCAGGGTATAACAAAGTATATATAACGATAATGATTTTTGTTCTTTTGCTGCATCGAATAATTCCTGATAAACAGACAGGGATTTTTTATACATCTTGAGATCGAAATATATATCACCAAGTATTCTTTTACCCCGCAGCCTCAGTTTTTTATTGGATTCTGGTACTGAAAGGGCTTTCAGCATGTACTTCAACGCTAAGTCATATTGGCCCTTATTTTCGTACACATTTGCGAGAATAAAGTAAGTGGCATAGGATGGCGTAACTTGAATAGAATTTAGCATAGCAATTACTTGTAACATCTGTTTTTCACAAGTGTCTATGCTAACCCAATCACCGTTAAGCGTCGCTATATCCCTAAAAACATAAGCCGCTTCTTTAATATTTTTCGTTTTTAGATAAAAATGAACTGCATTGTAGTTAATTCGAATAATATCATTGAAGGTTTTGTTAGTTTCCGGAATGTAGTGACCCAGTTCAGACCAAAAATGCGCTTCGTTTTCATAATCTTTTGATTGATCACAAGCCTTAATAATCTCCATCATTACTTTCTTCCCACTTTCCAAATCCGCCTGAGCAAAATAAAATTTGGCGAAAGTGAGTTGGCTTTGATATAGCCATCTTTTGGAATTTATAGCTTGACTCAAATTGATTGCTTGCAGGAGATAGGTTTTAGCCGGTTTTATGGTGATGCTGTCTGTGTTCGGTTGAAAAATATAATGCTCCCCAAGTATCAATAATAACCTGACCTTTTCTTCGCCGCTTACGGTTTTCACAACCTGCATGGCTGATCCTATTTGATTGAGTTCTACACTAATCCGGCAAACTAAAAATTGCGATTCATTAATGCCATTTAAAAAATTTAGTTTGTAGCTTAAATCCCGGGCTGTTTTCGCAAAAATAAGGCAGCTATCAATGTAATGAGTTTTACTTTCTTTCTGATGCCAATATAAATGAGATAACTCTAAATAAAGATTGACTCGGTTTGAATCAGCTTTGGATTGACCAATTTTAAAAAGTACTTGACTTACCGGTATATCACCTTCATTTTTAACTGCCATCGACACTGGTGTGTTTTGTGCTTGTGTTAGTTTTGGGAAATAAATCAAAAAAATAGCCATACAGATAGCTAAATTAATTTTAGTCACGTAAAGCCATTTAGCATCAAAGTTCATTGTGAATATTTGAAGATGATTCCCTAGTTTAAATATAGTGTAATTTAAAACTATTGTTTTTATTTTGAGTATACCCAAGATTAAAAAATTCATTATAGTTTAACATTATTACCATTTTTAAATCGACAAAAAAATCATCCTTGAATATCCCTTACTAAGCTTTTCTCTATCCAAAGGGCGTATTTAAAATCTTCAGGTTTTTTATTCCATCATCTGACCTAAATTACTGCAGCTCTACTTAAACTGAGTAATAGGTGTGACGGTCATCAGGTTAATGAAAATCGAGCCGGGCAAAAAAAATCGTTGACTAAACGTACGTTGAATTTAATCATGGGGTATAAGCCAACATTTCGAACTTCTTTTATTTTTGGTTTCAAAATTTTTTTAGGCACGTAAAATACTCTTTCGTTACCGGTAGCCCACCAATGGGATATTCAAGGGTTTTCGATAATCTGTACATGAATTTCCGTATTCTGTATAATGTTCTAACCTTAAGAAATTGTGAATTTTATCACAAATTAAAAGTTGAACAGAAATATACCCTTTACGGGTAATTTTCTGAGGAAAATATCAAACCCAAGTAAATAAAAAAATTCAACCACAATACCGCTTATTGGCGTTAGCGCAATTGCTATGGGTAAAATATTTGTGTTCTTTTTATTAATATTTTTTGTATTCGGAAAGGCGTCAGGGCAATCAAAGCCGGACATTTTACATTCTAAAATCGCGAATAGCAAAAGAGACACAAACCGGATCAATTTACTCGAAGATCTGGGTTTATATTATAGAAATCTTCCTGACAGGCAAAAATGGATTTTCGACAGCAGTCTGGTGTACTTTAACAAGGCGCTGATACTAAGTAAAGAATTAAATTTCAGAGATAAAGAAATGAAAGCCCACTCTCTTTTGAGTGGCGCATATTTTAGAAAAATGGACCCTCAGTCAGGAAGGTCTCACGGTATAATGGTGATAGAATACTACCGGCAAATCAAGGATCTAAAGCAACAGGCTATTTATACAGATCAGTTTGCCAGCGTGGATATACCGCTGATATTGACCACCCAATTCCGGCGGAATGTGACCAGTGATTCCGCGTCAAATTGACCACCCCATTCCGGGGCAAACTGAC
>NZ_JBHUON010000034.1:0-29184 GCF_042686155.1 Mucilaginibacter antarcticus
TTATGCCTTCGCTTAAATGATCCTCAATGATCTTTTCTTCTTTAATTTTGTTCATCGTTTACACTTTAATGTGTAAACCTATTTCAGGACAAGTCATCCTGAAAAAGTTCTCACTTTAACCGCTGTAGAATCCCTCTATTTAGTGACCATGCGGAGACTAAAGTTCCAGAAATCACCTAGGAAACAGCTGTTAAAACGCAGTAAATCACTAGTCTTTTACGGCAAATATCAATTTGTTACTTTATAAATAGCGCCTTTTACATCAGCCATTAAAGTACCACCATTCGCAATTACGTAAAGCTCGCCCGATGGGTCTTCGCCGAAGGCGATCACCTTAATATTCTCCGGATAGTTTCTTAAGGTCACTTTACCGCGGTGCCATTCGGCGCCGGTTTTCTGGATATAATAAAGCGGACCGGCCCAGTCTGCAAAAAGGTATTTGCCTTTCAGCGTCGGCAGTTGTTTGCCGTTGTAAACGTAACCGCCTATGATGCTGATTCCGCTTTTATGGTCGTACTCGGTAATGGGTTTAATAGTGCCGTTAAAATCGCAACCTTCCTTAGGGTTAAAACAATGGTTACCCTCAATCATGCGCCAGCCGTAGTTGCCGCCTTTCTCCACAATGTCAACCTCTTCATATAGGCCCTCGCCAACATCCGCAGTGAATAGTTGCTTCGTGGCCTTATCAAACGAGAACCGCCAGGCGTTACGCAGCCCGTAGGCCCAAATTTCGGGCTTTACATCGGCTTTGCCAACAAATGGGTTGTCCTTGGGTATGCTATAGGCAACATTCATAGTGGCGGCGGTATTAACGTCAATGCGCAGGATCTTGGACAGTAGGGTATTCAAGTTTTGTCCGTTTCCAACGGGCCCGTGCCTGTCACCGCCACCACCTCCGTCGCCAATAGCCAGGTAAAGGTAGCCATCCGGCCCAAATCTCAAACAGCCGCCGTTATCACCCTGCCCGGGCTGATCGGTTGTCAATATCACCTTGCCGTTATTGGCATCCAACTGGCTCATGTCTTTAGGTAGCACATATTCAGCAATGATATTAGTATGATCTATTTTATCCAAGCTGGTTGGCGCTGTATAAAATACATAAATCTTGCGGTTGCTGTTAAACTTGGGGTGCAACGCAATGCCCAACAAGCCGCGCACATCCACAGGTAGCAGTTTATTAAACTTGCTGCTCAGATCAAGCACCGGCTGCGCCTGTAGTTTGCCGTTCCTTACCAACCGTACCTTACCCGACTGCTCGGCTATCAGCATGTCGCCATTACCCAAAAATGCCATGTCAACCGGCGACTGCAGTCCGTTAACCACCGCTTGCGCGCTAAAGTTTAATGCGGGGGCGGTTTCATCGGCCGGTGTAACCGGCTTGTTTATAACGTAAGAAGGGAGCAGCAAAAAGCCGGCTCCCCCTAGTAGTATTGCGGTAAATAGCTTACCCGTAAAATATCTTTTCATTAATTAGCTTTTGGTTATCTTGTAAGCGCTGCCGGTGGTGGCGCCATAAGGGCCCGGACCTGCTTCCGCGTTTAGCAAGATATACATTTCGCCCGACTGATCCTCGCCCCAACCTGTAATTTTTGCGCCACGAGGGAAGTTTTTTATCGTCACCTTGCCACGGTTCCAGGCTTTGCCGGCTTTTTGCAAGTACCAAACCGGTCCGGTCCAATCGCCAAACAAATATTTGCCCTTAAGCCCGGGTATTTGGCTGCCGTTATAAACGTTTCCGCCTATAACAGATACGCCTTCGCTGTGGTGATACTCGCTGATAGGGGCGGTGTAACCTGTAAAGCTGCAACCGGTGTTAGGGTTGTGGCAATGGTTTCCTTCTACCACACGCCAGCCGTAGTTGGCGCCTTTTTCCAGTATATCAACCTCTTCGTATAGGTCCTGGCCAACTTCGCCAACAAATAACTGTTTTGATGTTTTGTCGATAGTAATACGGTATGGGTTACGGAAACCGGCGGCCCAAATCTCTGGCTTCACGCCATCTTTGCCTACGTAAGGGTTGTCTTTGGGTACCGTATAAGGCGCGTCACCATCTACATTTACACGTAATACTTTGCCCAACCAGGTGTTCATGTCCTGTCCGTTACCTATCGTGCCATGCTCGTCGCGCTGTCCGCCGCCATCGCCAAAGGTCACATACAGGTAGCCGTCGGCGCCAAACACTAAGCCGCTGCCGTTATGGTTCCCGTCGGGTTTGTCTTGTGCCAATATGATGTGTGCGCTGGCCGTATCGGCCATGTCTGACTGTGGGAGCATTTTATATTCGGCTACCACATCGGTATGGTCAAACTTACGACCGTTTTTACTATCAGGGTTTATGGTAGATGTGTTGCGGCTATAGAATAGGTAAAACTTACCATTGGTGTTAAACTTTGGGTGAAGCACCACGTTTAGCAAGCCTTTTTCTTCGTAGCCAGAGCCTACACGTACCATTTTGTTCTTAACGTCAAGAACAACAGTGCCGGTTAACTTACCATCGCGCACCAGGCGAATCTTGCCGGTTTGCTCGGTAACCCAACCGGTGTTAGGGCCGGGGAATACCATTGCGGTAGGCGCCTGTATGCCTTGCGCCACCAGTTCACAGTTTAGGGTGATGCCCGGCGCTTCGTCGCTATTAATAAAAGAGGGGAGTGTGGTCATACCGGCAACGGCCACTGCCGACGCGAAAAGGGTATAAGCTAATGTTTTTGTAAAGGTTATTTTGGTCATTTTATATGAGTTCAAGTTATGGGCGCCTTCCCGTCAGTCATTGCGAGGAGCGAAGCAATGACGCATGGCGTGCGTTAGTTGCTGATGACAATGTTACAATTTATCGTTTGATTAGAGATGCAACGCATTGGTATTTTTATGCAAACGATGTCGGCACAAAATTGAAGCCGATTTTGAGGCTAATTTCCTTAAAAATTCTTACAAAATCGCGACCAAATAAAATTCTGTTTCAATTATATCATATTAATAATCAAGTTATAAAGTCAGTTCACTTAAACTAATAGTTGTATCTATAATAGGCCTCTTTATAATCTTTGCCCATTTCTATAAATCGCACGGCTACAGCTTTTAAAAACGCTTCGTCCAGGATTTCAAACACGCTATTCACTCCATCCGTAAGGTCCATTTCGGGGATCTTGTAAGTTTGCTCCAATATGCCGCGCTCCATTTTTACAATGAACTTTTGGTTCATGCTAAATATGGTGATCTTAAAATCAGGATGTGGTAACTCTGCTACTACTCTCATTTATGCTTTTAAATTTAGATGATCTTTTAAAGGGTCGGCCCCATTTAAGGTACCAAATGCGTCGATGATACTAAACCGCGCAAACAGCTCTTCTGCGTACCATTTTTCGTCCCGGGTTTTCTTGATGACTGCAGCATGTTCTTGTGACCCATAAGCGAAAGCTTTAACGTCATCCAGGCTTTCCCAAACTGAAAATGTAGCCTGGCGATACAGTGGTGCCTCGCCAATGCCAAAGGAAGCTATAAAGCCATGTGCAGCGGCCATTAAGTTGGCTACGCCTGCAACGTTAGCCCAAAAGTATTTAAGTCGCGTAAACCGAATGGTAGCGCGTGTGAGTACGGCCACCGGTCCGGCTGGTATAGTTGCGTTTGGCTTGCCAAAAGGTTCTTTACCATCCCATTTGCCGTGACTTTGTAAAGGCGATAGCAGGATAGTCCATTTTTCAACCTGGTACTTATCCCACCATTTAGCTACCTCAGAGTCCCGGTAAAATGCATCAAAGCTATCGCGGTCATCCCAGACGGCCAGTACGGCCCACTGCTGCCAGTCGGGCTTGGTATCAAACGTTCCGTTTTTGCCGCTACCCATCAGTTTGTAAAAAGTACAGCCGGCTTGTTGCGCCATATAACGCCGGTGCAGCGCCATAGCTAACAGGGCTTTCCAAATGTTTTGCTTGGGGTAACGTAATATGGTAAGGCTAACTATCAATTGCTTAAGCATTGAATTTGAAGCCAATTATTTTATCTTGACTACTTTTATGCAATAGCTCCTGCCTTAACTGATGCCATTCTGTTTCATTAATAATATTTCTTTCCCAAAGCCACTTTAAATTAGTTGTTAGTTGTTCGTGGGAGCTATCCGTGTCGGCATAAATATAGCGCCTTATAAGATATTGTTTCTGTTGGTCAAAAACCTTTTGAATGTATTGATTCACCATAACTTGATTAGGTGATCGCGCTAAGAAATGTATTGAGTGACCTGTGAGTAATTTGATATTTACGTTATTGGTATAAGTCAACCCAATTAAGAAAACCAATGAAACAAAAAGGGCTGAATAAATTCCGATATCTTCGATTGTTGAACCGCCTGACACAAAAAAATGCGAAATAATGGCGCAAGCACAGCAAATAAAACCTAAGGCTGCAATTAAGGTTAAAACATTATTTGTTTCCCTATACCTTGTTATCACAGAGGTAATGCTTTCAAATGGAATCTCATTTTCTACACTGTTTAAAAGCCTTATTGTCTTAACTTTTAAAGAATTTTCGGTTATTTCAAATTCTTTTGTCACAAAAAAAAATCTCTGTTTCAATATGTTATTCATATCGGTAATTTTGCCCTAATATATTAATTATATTGTTCTCATGGCAGAAGACCTAACTATAAGCACATCGACCAACAAGGCCGAACAATACAAATCCCTGGTACCGCAAATTGAAGCCCTTTTATACGGCGAAACCGATTTGGTAGCCAATATGGCTAATGTTTGTGCGGCTTTAAAGGAGCAGTTCAACTGGCTTTGGGTAGGGTTTTACGTTGTAAAAAATGGCGAGCTGGTGTTAGGCCCTTTCCAGGGGCCGGTTGCATGTACCCGTATTGCTAAAGGCAAAGGAGTTTGCGGCGGCGCATGGGAGCGGGGCAAGACGTTGGTAGTGCCTGATGTTGACGCGTTCCCGGGACATATTGCCTGTAGCTCAGCATCGCGATCTGAAATTGTTTTGCCGCTGTTTAATAACAATGAAGTGGTTGCTGTGTTAGATGTAGATAGCGAGCACCTGGCACACTTTGATGAGGTGGACGCTTTGTATTTAGCGCAGATTGTTCAACTGATTGATTTTAATGAGTAAGATATTTTTGATAGCCGGCCTTGGTGCTGACACCCGTATTTACAACAACATTGAACTGGGCGAAGAGCATGACATTACGCCGGTAGATTGGATAGAACCTAACGAACGTGATACTTTAAGTACTTATGCGCAAAAGCTTATACACCAATATAATATCACACCTAACGCTGTTATAATTGGCAACTCTTTAGGGGGGATGATCGCGGTTGAGATAGGCAAGCAAATCAAGCTCAATAAGATCATCCTGATCTCCAGCATTAAAACCCGGAGCGAGGCACCGGCTTATTTTAATTTCTTTAAGGCTGTACCACTATACAAAATAGTAAGGGGTAACCTTGTGAGAAAGTTAGGTGGTTTAATGCGGCCAATGTTTGGGCAGATGTCTGAACAGCACTTGTGGTTGTTTAAGGATATGCTTGAAAAATCGTCGCCAAAGTTTATTGAATGGGCCATTAAGGCTGCTTTACATTGGGATAATGAAACTGTACCTGCCAATGTATATCATATCACAGGCGACAAGGACCTGATCTTTAATTATAAAAGGATCAAAGATGCCACCATTATAAAGGGTGGCACACATATTATGATATTTGATAAAGCCAAGCAGATCAATAAGTTGTTAAAAGGAATCTTGAAAAAGAAATGAAACTGCCACAATCTTTTTATGAGCGTAATGATGTTGTAGCGATAAGCCGCGAGCTATTGGGTAAGTATTTATTTACCTATATAGACGGTGCCGTTACCGGTGGTTATATTGTTGAAACAGAAGCTTATAACGGGATAATCGATCGTGCATCGCACAGTTTCGGCGGCCGCATGACGCCACGCACCAAGACCATGTACATACAGGGGGGCGTAGCCTACGTTTACCTATGCTACGGTATCCACGAAATGTTTAACGTGGTGACGTCTGTCGAAGGTGAGCCAAACGCCGTTTTAATAAGGGCCATACAACCTACCGAGGGTTTGGACATTATGCAGTTTAGGCGCAAAATGAGCGCTATTAAACCAACTATAACCATGGGGCCGGGTTCTGTAGCCCAGGCGCTGGGAATCTCAAGGCAAATCAACGCTATCAGCCTGCAAAGCGATACGCTATGGATTGAGGATAGGGGCCTGGTAATACCCGATGGCGACATTGCCGCTGTACCGCGTGTCGGTGTGGCTTATGCCAAAGAAGACGCGTTGTTGCCATACCGCTTTTTTGTTAAAGGCAATCCCCACGTTAGCAAACCAAATAAATAACCGTTTTCTTATTTAAGTGTCACTATCTAATTGATTGTAGTGCAATAGGTTGAATTAATCTTGCGCGATGATGACCGCCTGTTTAATACGGTGATGCTTGCTGATAATCTTATAACGGATAAACAACAATATCGCCGAAACTGCTAAGCCTATCACAAGCCCATACCAAACCCCGTTTACGCCCTGCTTTAAATGGATTCCAAAAAAGTATCCGATAGGGAGGCCTAGTACCCAATAAGCCAAAAAGGTGATGAAGGTGGGAATGTTAACATCGCCCATACCCCGCAATATACCCAAGCCCACAACCTGTGCACCGTCGAATAACTGGAAGATGGCGGCTATGATAAGTAACTGTGCTGCAATGCTTATAACGCTGTAATCGGAAGTGTATATCCAGGGTAAGAGGTGATTGCCAAAAGTAAATATCAGTGCTGTAACAGACATAAACACCAGCACAATATGGTAGCTCGCATTCGCCGATAACCTCAAGCTGTGATGATCTTTAGTGCCAAAGTAATTGCCCGACTTAATTGCCGCCGCGGCTGATAATCCGCTGGACATCATGTACGTCATCGAAGCCAGGTTGATCGCAATTTGATGGGCAGCCAACTGTATGGTACCAATGCTGCCGATAATCACGGCCGCGGTGCTGAAGGCGCCAATCTCGAAGGCATATTGCATAGCTACCGGCGCGCCGATTTTAAGAATACGTAAACTCCGTACACGATCAATATTTTTAAGCGCGAAGCCTTTTAAATACGCTTTAAAGTTAGACGAACGAAAAACATAAAAGCCCATAACCAACGCCATTAAACAACGGTCTATCAAGGTGCTGTAACCGACACCCATAATACCCATTGGCGCAATACCGAACAGGCCCTTTACAAAAGTTATCCCCAAACAAATATTAATGACATTACCCCAGATGGATACCATCATGGCTTGTTTGGTAAAGCCCAGTCCCTCGGCAAACTGCTTAAAGGTGTTGAATATCAACATTGGTATTACAGACGCGGCCAGCAGCGTTAAAAAGGGTTTGGCTTGCTTTAGCACATCGGGCGATTGATGCAGATCATCCAGGAAATAGGCAGAACCCAAAACGACCAGGCCAAAAAGCGCAAAGCCCGTAATTAGGTTGATAAACAAACTGTTTGATAGCAGTTGTCCGCATTCGGCAAATTCTTTACGGCCATTATGTTGGGCAATGAGTGGGGTAGAGCCATAGGAGATGCCGATGCCGATGATCATGGGTACCATAAAAATGCTGGTCGCCAACGAAACGGCGGCAAGACTAACCGTACCCGCAAAATGCCCGACGATAATAGTATCAGACATTTGTACCAGCGTGTGGCCCAATTGTGATATTACCACCGGGATAGCCAGTTTTAAGGTATCGCCGTAATGCGATTTATATTTTGTGTAGAAAGAAAGCATGAAATTATGTTGATCAGGCGGCGGTGTAATATTCTTCCCTCTCGGAGGTATGTACTTTGATTAATCCCGACAATATCATATTAACCAATATGCGCTGCGCCGCCCGGCGCCCCACTTTTACCAGGTCGCAGTATTCTTTGACGGTTATGCGCGGTGTGTTTTCCAGATATTCTAACAACGATTTTTCTTTAGACGAGTATTCTATCAGTACACCCGTGTCTTGCGATGACCGTTTCAAAACATCAACAATAACTTTGCTGGCCAATACGCTTTTATCTTTAACGCGCACGTAAACCCACCATTTACCGTCGTCGGCAAGGGCGTAGTGTGGTTTTAGGTCGCCCTGGGGGATATCGACAATAAGCACTAGTTTGTCATCTACATAAACTTCTTCAAACACAGGTTCCAGTGCCGGCCGGGCAAACACATGGGCAGCCCTGGTGATCATATAACGCTCTTCATCCTCAGATTTTACGCCTTTTATGGATCCATCATCAGCCACCCCAATAAGCAGCCTGCCACCCAGATTGTTAGCAAACGACACCATGGTGCGGGCAATTTTCTCGCAGCTGGTTATCGTTTTTTTAAAATCAAGTTTAACACCTTCGCCCTCAAATATTTGCTTCTTTAGGTTCATGTTCGTCGTTATTAAGCGCTTGGTAAGGCGTAAATATTTCCATCCATACTTCGGGCTTAGTTACAGCCGTAAAACCAAATTGGTTGTAAAGACGATGTGCGTCTGCTGTAGCCAAACTCCATCGCCTTAGGCCCTGCAAATCGGGATGGTTTTTTATAGTCTGCATCAGCCATTTTGATAGGCCAAGCTTACGGTAATTTGGCAAGACAAATACATCTGCAAGATAACCAAAAGTAGCATTGTCTGTAATAACCCGGGCAAATCCTATTTGTTTATCATGTTGATAAATGCCAAAGCACATCGAATTTTGAATAGCTTTTTTCAATTTTTCTACCGGGATACTTTTAGACCAGTATGACTCCTGATCCAGATATTGATAGATCGTGTCAAAGTTGAGCAGGCTTTTATCCGTTGAGATCAAAAAACCTTTATCTAAAAACGCTTTATCGTTTATAAATACTTTCATTTTCCTTCTACAAAGTTTAGGTTACGCAGGTATACCTCGTTCATTACTGTTACGCATATTTCGCCGTTGGTGTTATAAATGTCAATACGGTGCGGTTTAATGTATTTGCCAACCGTGTTTAATATATGCTCAGCTTCGGCCACTTCTTCGTTGCTAATGCGGATTTTAAACTGCAATTTAGTTAAACCGGGCTTTAAATATTGTATCTCAGAAGATTTTGACCAGGCAATAACATTATAACCCTTATGAATAAATATCTGGTGAAATAACAATGGGTAAAAGGGATCAGCGGCAGCAAATATCGTCCCGCCGAAGATGGAGTTGTTATAATTTCTGTTAAGGAGACTTTTATTAACGTTTACAGTTACGCCTCTAAACTCCTTATCGATTCTAACCACCCAAATACGTTGAAACAACAGAGGAGGGTAGATACGCATTCCCCATTTAGATAACCGTGCAGACACCTTCATAGCGCCTAAATATCGCAAATAATCAAACCAAACCTTTATCAAAGCAATGGCAATTTCTCAACAACTGATGTTGCTTCAAAATTTATATCTATTTCTCTTAAAGAAATAGATATAAACAATGAAGTTGTTATTTGGTTATCAAGATTAACGTTAATATTTAATTTAAAAACAAAACTTATGAAAAAGCAAATTTTAAGTTTCGCGCTTCTCGCGACGATGATTTCGGCAGTTGCCGTTGGTTGTAGCAGTTCAGAAAAAGCAACCGTGTCAGACTCAAACACGATGGATTCGCCTATGGTTGACACAACTAAAATGATGGACACCACCAAAATGGATACCACAAGAAAAATGTAAATAAGAAACCCCGTCTAACTAACGGGGTTTCTTATTTATATCCATTTCTTATAGTTATACTCTCATCTAAAAAAAGGGATAGTAAAATTCTTATAATTAACATTATGTTAACTAAGATTGTTTACTAAAAGCCGCATTGTAAGATGCGGCCTTTAATAGAAGCCCTATTTAAGGCCGTCTATTGTTTTCTGAACCTTATTAGCCTCGGCCATGTTTCTGGTGGTAAGGTAATAGTTTTTTAAATTCCTCCAGGCATCAATGTTTTTCGGCTGCAACTCTGTAGCTTTTACCAGGTAAGGTTTTGCTAAATCAGATTGGGCCGTTGATTTTGCCAACATTGCGTTATATTCTTTTTGTTTTGCTGGTGGTAAGTAATTGTTAGCATAATTATAACTATCAATTGCCGGCGACAACAGCGCATAACCTAAGTTTAAGTTTGCCTCATAATAAGCCGGATCTAACTCTAAAGCTTTTTTATACATGTCAGCAGCTTTGGTCATGTATTCCTGTTTCTTAGTTTGAACGGGATTAAATTTGGCTAAGAAAGCAGGTAACAGAGATTCCTTCAGGTTTTTGCCTGCGGTTTCTTTAAGTTTATCCAACTCAACGCTGCTGTTATTGCCAAATGTGGTATAAACTAAGCCTGCGTAGTAATACAGGTTTTTGTTCTTAGGGTCATTAGCTATAGCAGCTTCAATTTTACCTAATACCTCTTGTGCTTTGCCAGACTGTAAGCTGATCTCTATTTCTCTCTTTCTTAACTCGCCACTGCTAGGAAATTTCTCAATACCAGCAGTCACTGTTTTAAGTGCGTTTACGGTATCTTTCATGTCAAAGAAGTAAAGACTTGAAAGATCAAGATAAATGGTTTCTTTTTTACTGAAATCTAAAGGCAATAATTCTGTATATGACTTGATAGCTGCAGGAACATTTTTACCTGCTATTGCCGCAAGTCCCGAATAATAAATGGCTGTAGTGTCATTAGGCGAAATTTGGTGATAAGCGTCAAATGCTTTAAAGGCAGCGTCAAAACTTTTAGCTTGAAACGCAGTAACCCCTTTGTTTAGTTGATATTGGGCTAAGTTTCTGGTGGCCTCGCTTATCAAAGCTTTGTTCTCTCCTGCTGCATCCAGTTCTTTAGCTTTTGCAAGTGCCTCAGCCGCAGTGGTATATAACGGTAGCGTTTTTGATTCTAAAGTATCGCGCATTGCGTAAGTTGAATACATAGCCGCTTTTAAAGCAAAAGTTAACGGAAGCTGGGCGGTTTTTTCATGAACAGCAACTTTATCTATTGCAGTGCGCGATTCAACCAGGTTTTTATCTGCTTCGGCGTAGGTAGCCTGCACTTTGCTAAGCATTAAGTATTTATCAAACTTTTCTTTGGCCTCGGTGAGCAGGTATTTTTGTGCCGACACCTTAGATGCAGAGGCAACACAAAACAAGCCTGCTATCAAAAATTTAATTTTCATAGTCTAATTTATTGATTGGTTATTTGTTTTAGTTTATTATCTATTATCGTAATCTGATCATTATTGCCTGTTTGACCGTAAAGCATTTTTAACACTTCAAGGCATTTAACATCGTTTGGCGACATCTCATTAGCTTTTTCCAACCACTGCTGGGCAAAAGTTAAATTCTTGTCTTTGTTAGTGCTATTGTTAGCCGCACTCTTTTTTAAATAAAGTAAACCCAGGTTAAAAACCGATTCATAAGCCGAGCCATTCAAGTCAATCGCCCTTAAATAAAGCGACTCAGCTTTATCGTATTGCTTAAGCTTATCATAGCAGTTTGCTGCTACAAATACAATATCGGGGTTATTTATGTTATTGTCAAGTAATTGCGGTAACAGCGGCTCTAAAGATCTGTAGTCTTTGCGGTTAGCATAAATATTTGCTTCAATTAGTAATAAGGCCTTATCATTAGGCATCGCTTTACGCCCTTTTTTTATCAGCTCTATCGCTTTTGTGGTGTCCCCTATCGTTTTGTAAACGTTGGCTGCCGCCTCGATATAATCGGTGCTTAAACTATCGGTTTTTGAAAGGATATCATACGATTTTGCTGCCGCCGCCGGATTATTCATCCTTTGATTGGTAAAAGCCATGTACTTATTAAGCGGCTTAAAGTTAGGTGCAAACCGGTATGCCTTTTTATACATCTCTAATGCATTGGCATAATCTAACTTTGTAAGGTAGGCAAAACCTTTGCGTATGTAAACATTGGCAAGGCACTGTTTCGCAAAATCCATTTCAGGCTGATACTTAAAAATGCGACTGCGGCCGTCTAAAATATCAACCTGTTCAATAGTTTTCCTGAAAAGATTTTCGGGCTGGCCGGTCTTATTTGTCGAATCAACATATAAAATGGCCGAATTGATAAGCGCTATGTATACTTTTTTTTCAAGGTTATTAGTATCCAGGCGCTGATCCATCGTTATCTTCATGATACTGTCGATGGATTTTTTGGCATTGGTAAGGAACCGGAGTTCCTTACGCTGTTTGTAATAGGCCAAATGATTAACCACCACCTTTAGCACTTCTGACTGGCAGAAGGCTAATGGTGCGGTAAATAATAATACTAAAACCGATAAAATTATTTTACGGCCTATCTTCATAAGTTATTCAGTTGTTTCGTCCGAAGCTGGTGCAGCAGCGTCAGTATCCGGAGCAGATGGCGTTTCGCCGTCGGTTTCTCCTTCAACCTCTATTGCCTCTTCTACTTCTTCCTCGTGTTCAATTTTAGCTACTGATGCTATCTCGTCGTTACCCTTCAAAGTTATCAGCCTCACTCCTTGTGTGGCGCGGCCCATTACCCTTAATTCGCTAACAGCAATACGTATAATAACACCCGATTTATTGATGATCATCAGATCCTCATCATCAGTAACACCTTTTATGGCAACAAGTTTTCCGGTTTTTTCAGTTACGCTAAGTGTCTTAACACCCTTGCCGCCTCTGTTAGTAACGCGATAATCATCAATATCAGTACGTTTACCATAACCTTTTTGTGATACTACCAATACAGTAGTCTCTGGGTTATCAATACTGATCATGCCAACAACCTCATCGTTGTCGCTATCTAAGCTGATACCACGTACACCCGTAGCCGTACGGCCCATTGGGCGTACAGTAGACTCGTTGAAGCGGATAGCACGGCCTGACTGCAGCGCCATAACAATCTCGCTTGTACCTGTGGTTAACGTTGCTTCCAGTAATGAATCGCCATCATTAACATTAATAGCGTTTATACCGTTAGCACGTGGGCGTGAATAAGCCTCAAGCGAGGTTTTTTTGATCACACCCTTCTTGGTACACATAATAATGAAGTTGTTTTCCAAATAATCTTTGTCTTTCAGATTAACAACTTTTATGTATGCCTTGATCTTTTCTTCTTTTGGTATGTTGATGATATTTTGGATGGCACGGCCTTTAGACGTACGCGAACCTTCAGGGATCTCAAACACACGTAACCAAAAACACTTGCCGGTTTCTGTAAAGAAAAGCATGTAATTGTGGTTAGATGCTATCAGTAAGTGCTCTATAAAGTCTTCATCGCGGCTGTTGCTGCCAATAGATCCTTTACCACCCCTGCCCTGTCTGCGGTACTCCGTAAGCGAGGTGCGTTTAAGATAACCCTCGCGAGAGATGGTGATCACTACATTCTCATCCTCGATAAAGTCTTCGGTTTGCATTTCTGCAGATGAGTGTACCATTTCGGTTCTACGCTCGTCGCCGTATTTCTCTTTGATCTCTAATAGCTCGTCTTTGATGATCTGCATTCTTAAACCTTCATCATTTAAGATGCCGTTTAAGTAATCTATCAGTTTCATTAAGCCATCATACTCATCTTTGATCTTGTCGCGCTCTAGTCCGGTTAACCTTCTTAGGGTCATGTCCAGTATGGCTCGGGCCTGTAAATCACTTAAGGCAAACTTGCTAATTAAGCCTTCGCGGGCCTCATCAGGTGTTTGCGATGCGCGGATAAGTTTAATTACTTCATCCAGGTGATCCAATGCTATCAGTAAGCCCTCAAGTATATGAGCGCGTTTTTGTGCTTCGGCCAACTCAAATTTGGTACGGCGTACAACCACTTCATGACGATGCTCAACAAAATGATGGATTAGATCTCTCAGGTTAAGCATCATTGGCCGGCCATGTACCAGCGCAATGTTATTTACGCTAAATGATGTTTGTAACGAGGTGTATTTGAATAAGTTATTTAAAACGATGGCAGCATTAGCCTCGCGTTTTATTTCATAAACTATACGGATACCTTCGCGGTTTGATTCATCGCGGATGGCAGATATACCTTCCAGTTTTTTCTCATTAACCAAATCAGCTGTACGCTCAATCATCAAACCTTTATTAACCTGGTAAGGTATTTCGGTTACAATGATGCGCTCGCGGTCGCTGCCATAAGTTTCAATCTCTGCGCGGGCACGTAAAACAACACGGCCACGGCCGGTCTCTAACGCCTCGCGCGGGCCTTCGTAACCATAAATGATACCACCTGTAGGGAAATCGGGACCTTTAACATACGTCATCAACTCGGCAACCTCAATGTTGCGGTTATCAATCAATGCCATAGTAGCATCTATCACTTCAGACAAGTTGTGTGGCGCCATGTTGGTAGCCATACCTACCGCTATACCTGACGCGCCGTTAACCAAAAGGTTAGGGAATTTAGCAGGCAGTACAGTTGGCTCTTGTAACGAGTCATCAAAGTTTAACTGGTAGTCAATAGTATCTTTATTGATATCGGCCAGCATCTCTTCGGCAATCTTTTCCAGACGTGCCTCAGTATAACGCATTGCCGCAGGGTTATCGCCATCAATTGAGCCGTAGTTGCCCTGACCCTCTACCAAGGGGTAGCGTAAGCTCCACTCCTGCGCCATACGTACCATGGTATCATATACAGACGAGTCGCCGTGCGGGTGATATTTACCCATTACCTCACCCACAATACGGGCAGATTTTTTATAAGGCTTATTGTTATTTAAACCCAGATCAAGCATGCCGAAAAGCACGCGCCTGTGTACCGGTTTTAAACCGTCGCGCACATCAGGCAAGGCACGCGATACGATAACTGACATTGAATAATCAATGTAGGCTGATCGCATTTCTTCATCAATATTTATCGAAATAATTCTGTCTTCGTTGTTTGGATCGTTCTCTGTTCCTTCAGCCATTTGAAATTTATTTGTGGATAATTTGCTTTATAATCGGACGTGCCGAAAAGGTCGTTTTACACTGACTTGCGAAGTTAAACAATTACTTCATTTTTCGCCCGCTATTTACCAACAAAATACCTGCTGAAGGAGGTTATCGCATCCCCTGTTTTGGGTGCTTTTTTTCCACAATTGGTGTGTAATCCACATTGGTGCTATTTTGGCTAAGTACTAATTTTGCAATTCAGTTGATACTAAATTTACAGACAAGCTGGGTGATATGCTATTAAACAATATGTTATATTTGAATTTAAACGAAAAGTATGAAAATCTACACCCGTATCATCGCCTTTGTCTGGTGCTTAACAAGTGGCCTTTCTGCATATGCACAAGCTCAGCCTGCTAAGCTTACTGGATCATCTGTTAAAGTCACCCTCAAGGAAGCATTTAAAGGTGCTTTCTACGCAGGTGTAGCTATCAACCGCAGGCAAATTCAAGGCGCAGATACAAAAGGGCGCGAATTGATTGCTACGCAATTTAACAGCATCAGCCCCGAAAATGATTTGAAGTGGTCTTCTATACATCCAAAAAAAGAGGCGTACAATTTTAAACCGGCTGATGATTACGTTGACTTTGGTTTAAAAAATAGAATGTTTATTGTGGGCCACACATTGGTATGGCATCAACAGACCCCCGCTTGGGTGTATAATTCTGAGAGTGGAAATAAATTATCGAGAGATGAATTATTGAAAGTTATGGAAGACCATATAACAACAGTAGTTGGTAGGTACAAAGGTAAAATTGGCGGTTGGGATGTTGTAAATGAGGCTTTTAATGACAATGGGACTTTTAGAAAATCTGACTGGCATGATATCATTGGAGACGATTTTATAGAAAAAGCTTTTGAGTTTGCGCATAAAGCCGACCCGAAAGCGGAGCTGTATTACAATGATTATAACTTATACGTGCCTAAAAAGAGAGAAGCGGTTGTTTCATTAATAAAAAGGCTACAGGCTAAAAATATCCCCGTTACCGCTGTCGGTGAGCAAGGGCATTACGGTTTAAACAGCCCCGCAGTTAACCAGGTTGAAGCTAGTATTATCGCATTTACAGCAACTGGGGCAAGCGTAAATATTACCGAATTGGATATTAACGTGCTGCCAAACGCCAATCAGCAAATAAATGCCGATTTAGGTAACACAGCCGATTATCAGGCTAAATACAACCCTTACGCAGCAGGTTTGCCGGATACTATTGCCACGCAGCTGGCTAACAGATACGCTGCTTTGTTCGCCATGTTTTACAAGCATAAGGCGGTAATTTCAAGGGTAACATTTTGGGGATTAACCGATGGCGACTCATGGCTTAACGGCTGGCCAATTCGTGGTCGCACTAATTATCCCTTACTGTTCGATCGGGCGTATAACATTAAACAGCCCGTGTTTGATGCTGTAGTAAAAGTTGCGGGCCGTTAATTTGGTATCATGACATTGCTTGATTTCGCACAAAGACATCTTGGTTGTTTACTGAACTATTTTAGCCGCTTCCAATAATCCTCAACCACTGCCCCGCCCGGCAATTTTCCGTTAAGAATCAACGTATCGTTTCTAACCAGGTAATGATAACGCACGGTGACGTAGATCAGATCCTGCGATTGCAGGCAATACGTTTGAGTTTCGGCACACGTATCGGCGCTTAACGTGTAGTTGCCACTTTCGTATTTTAAATCTGGCTGGCCCTTTTCTACAGCAAACGCCTGGAAACTGCCTTTTGTGTATCTGCGTTGCTGTGCATAAGTCGTTGCCGGCGGCGATGCTTTTCCGTTGACTTTGCCGCCACAATATTCCCACGTGCCCTTTAATGTCGGTTCCTCGGCTTTAAAAGCCAGGGTAGCAAGTACAATTAAAAATGCTAGTGGCTTGTACATATTAAACCCAGTTAATTCCTTTTTTTAGTAATGATAGCGTGCGTTCTTCTTCGCCACCAGGTTGTGGCTGGTAATTATAAAACCATTTAGCCGTTGGCGGCAAGCTCATCAGTATCGACTCTATACGGCCATTGGTTTCTAACCCGAACTTAGTACCGGCATCATACACCAGGTTAAACTCGGCATAACGGCTGCGGCGCAGGTATTGCCATTGTTGCTGATCGGCGGTAAAAGTTTCATTTTTATGGCGATTAACCAACTCGGTATATATCGGCGCGAACGCACGCCCTAAAGCTTTTGAAAATTCAAAGATCTGCTCCCAGCTCATGTCGTCGTTAGCGGTCAGGCGGTCGTAAAAGATACCCCCTACGCCGCGCGTTTCGTCGCGATGTTTGATAAAGAAGTAGTCATCCGCCCAGGTTTTAAACTTGCTGTAGAACTCGGCATTAAATTGATCACACACAGCGTTTAAGCTACTGTGGAAGAACTTTGCATCCTCGTCAACAACGTAATGTGGTGTAAGGTCGATCCCGCCGCCAAACCAGCGTACCGGCTCTTTACCTTCGCCAAATGTTGATGGCATTTCGAAATACCTGATGTTCATGTGAATGATAGGCACCAACGGATGGTTAGGGTGGATTACGATAGATACCCCGGTAGCAAAGAAATCATCGCTGTCTATGTTTAAGCCTTTTTTGATGGCTTCTGGCAACTCACCACCTACGGCAGAAAAATTAACACCGCCTTTTTCGAATATATTGCCGTCCTGTATCACACGGGTACGGCCACCACCGCCGCCATCGCGATCCCACAGTTCCTGCTCAAATTTAGCCTTGCCGTCAACGGCTTCTAAAGCTTGACATATTTCGTCCTGGATCTGCTGGTAGTCTGCAGCTATTTGTTCTTTCGTAATCATTAGGGCAAAAATGCGATTTTTTTAGGAGAGGATGATAATCACCCAGTCATTTATGTCGTCATATTCAACTCTTCATCCTCCACATAATCCAAATCCTTATCAAACGTCTCCTGTAATTGGCTTACGGCAAACAGCGCTATGCCTGTCAGCAGGATCATCATAAAATAACCGGCCGTGATACGGCCAAACTGTGCGGTTAGCGCAGTAAAAGCAAAGTTAATAGGAATCAATGAGCCACGCACAAAGTTAGGCGCGGTAGTGGTAACCGTCGAACGGATATTGGTACCAAATTGCTCTGAAGCGATAGTAACAAAGGTTGCCCAATAGCCCACCGCAAAACCCATAAAGAAGGCCAGCCACACAAACTGACTGGTGGTTATACCTTTTGCGCTCAGGTAAAACATAACACTGATTAACGAAAGCAGCAAGAAAACAAACATGGTGTTTTTCCTGGAACGGCTATATTGAGCCAATAAACCGGCAAAAACACCGCCTACAGATATACCGATATAGGTATACATTATTCCATCGCCTGCGCTGAGAGCCACCGGCGCACCAAGCGCTTTGCCAAACTCAGGGGCCTTAGTAACCAACACGCCAACCACATACCACAGTGGGGCGCCAATCAATATGCAGTATAAATATTTTAAAAAGCGTTTGCGGTTATTAAACAACATCATGATGTTGCCTTTAGATACATCTTTATCGTGGATATTTTTAAACATGCCAGACTCAAAAGTACCCATCCGCAACAACAGCAATACAATGCCCAGGCCACCACCAACGTAGTAAGCCGTGCGCCAGTCGTATTGGCCTACAAAAGCCGCTGCCACGGCGCCTAAAAGACCAATCATAGCAACAATGGTGGTGCCGTATCCCCTACGCTCTTTGCTCAGTGTTTCGCTCACCAGGGTTATGCCTGCGCCCAACTCTCCGGCCAGGCCTATGCCGGTTACAAAACGGATTAACGCATAACTGTTAACGTCATGAATCATACCGTTAACAAGGTTGCCTATTGAATATAAAAATATCGACCCAAATAAAACCTTGATACGGCCAAGCTTATCGCCCATAATACCCCAAATGATACCGCCCAACAAAAGGCCGCCCATCTGCATATTGATCACGTATTCGCCCTGCTTTTCAATGTCGGCAACAGATACTCCAATGTCTTGCAGGCTGCGTACCCGAACGATTGAGAATATTACCAAATCATATATATCAACAAAATAGCCCAGCGAGGCAACAATAACCAGAAAAAGTGCATTGCGTTTGGCTTTGGCAGAAACGGCGTCGGTCATAATAATTATTAAAAGGGTATTAGAATAATTGGTTGGCCTAAAGTAAATCAATTAGGCAGATCATCAAATTTTTTACCAAAAAAAAACCTCCGGATTTAACCAGAGGTTCTTTTAGTTTTAGTTCAGTTTGGTAAAATTATACTTTTTTTACGTTTACTGCCTGTAAGCCTTTTCTGCCTTCTTCAACATCGTACTCAACGTCGTCGTTATCTTTAATAGCATTTACGCCGCCTTGTACATCTTTAAAGTGTACAAAAAGATCTTTACCATCATCGGTAACAATAAAGCCGAAGCCCTTTTGTGTGTTAAACCATTTTACTTTTCCAGTTTTCATAATAATAATAAGTATTAATAATTGTGTTATAGTATACGATAAACCGGACTGAATAGTAAAATGGCATTAATAATCAGCGGAATAAAATACACCCTGCTTCCTCAAATATATAAAATTATTTAATTATCCAAATAAAATTATTTATTAGGTTGCGGGGTAAGGCGTAAGTATGGCTTAACCTCTGTAAAACCTTTCGGAAATTTCGCCGGGATATCTTCTGTTTTAATGGCCGGTACAACTACTACGTCGTCGCCATCTTTCCAGTCAGCCGGTGTAGCTACACTATGGTAAGCGGTAAGTTGCAGTGAATCAAGCACACGCAATACTTCCTGAAAATTACGGCCAGTTGATGCCGGGTAAGTTATGATTAATTTAATTGCTTTATCAGGACCTATGATGAATAGTGAACGCACGGTAGCATTAACCGACGCGTTGGGGTGAATCATGTCATAAGCCTCTGCTATTTTACGGTCCTCGTCGGCTACTATCGGGAAGTCTACTTCAACGTTCTGGGTTTCGTTAATGTCCTTGATCCAGTTGCGGTGAGATTCAGCCGAGTCCACGCTTAATGCCAATACCTTGGTGTTGCGTTTTGCAAACTCGTCTTTTAACGCTGCTGTGCGGCCTAGCTCAGTGGTGCATACGGGCGTATAATCTGCAGGGTGCGAAAATAATACCCCCCAGCCTTCGCCAAGGTAATCGTATAATGTTATCTCTCCTAATGAAGTGTCTGCTGTGAAATTCGGGGCTTTATCGCCTAATCTTAAACTCATAATGCAAATGTTTTAGTTTATTTATTTTTAAAGTTACGCTGATTGTTGTAAAAACCAATAGCGCTGTTAAAAACAATCTACTATTTACATAGACATTACATAGATGGTAAAAAAAAAGCCCGTGTTGAATATCAACACAGGCTTAGATAAAAATAAACTAAACTAAAATTATTTTACTTTCTCAATGCTTTTAACCTCGCCATCGTAAGCGGTAACAGTTAAAACAAGTGCTTGAGCAGCATTTTTTACGTTGATGAAATATACAGCGGGATCTTCGTTTTGTGAATCAAATCTCGTAATGCTTTCAACTTTAAAGCCAGCGTAGTTTTTAGCTAAATTAGCTTTTACTTGTTTTTCTACATTATTTAATGTCACTACGTGAGCAAGGCCCCAGTACTCGCCTACTGTATCATAATAAGCCGTGTAAATAGTGTTATTTTGGGTGAAAGTAGCCTTTTGGCTGGTTTTTGATACTGTCCAGGTTACATCGCTTACGTTTTCAAAGTCAGATTTGAATTGCGTAAGTGTTGCGTATGCTACATTTTCTTCACCGTTATCGGCAGATGATTTTTTAATGCCATCGGCAAATGCAGTGATACTGATTGTGGTTGCTATAACTGCAGAAAGAATAAACTTTTTCATAGTGTTTTTACATTTTTAATATTGGCAACAAAGATACGTCCGTGTTATACTTATTGCTAATATTGGTCAATTTTTGTGAGTTTTTTATAATTTGAATCATATTATAATATCAAATTGTAATTTTTTTAATTTACTTAGTGTACTTTATACAATATTAATAATTTACTTAGTGTATTTTGTACAATAAGTACAGCTTTTTAGTGCCCAAAAAGTGCCAAGGCTGTGTTGTAACGGCGTTTTTACACAAACTGGCTTTTATAAAGAACGATTTGCAGCGCTTTCAGGCGACGCTGCGGTTTTGTTTTTGTGATCACAAGGTGTTATGATAATGGCACTTTTGGTAGCGGCATAATACAAATCAATTGCATCGCTTACAATTGGACGCTGGTTAACTGTGTATTTTATGCTGATATATTTTAAAATGCTTGCCATAACAAACTTTAACTATAATGTTGTTTAATAGCATAGATACAATTGAGGTACCGTGGTTTAACCAGGTTTTGTTGTATATCTTGTTTGTTACACAGCTGATTATTAAACCCTTATGAGCTGTTATGGTGCTATGTATTTGTTACACAGAGGGGGCTTGTAATAACGGTACTATAAAGAGGATAGAATGGTGGGCACAGAACTACAAAGCTTTTATGTAATCCAGAAAAAGATACAATGCCTTGCGCTTGTCATCAGTTAACTCAAAGTCGAGTTTATGCATCAGGTAGTCTTCCAGATCAAAGTCCGGGTGGGTCGGTAAGCTTTTAAGCAACTCTGCGCGATTATCTAGACCTTTTTTTAGTGCGATATTAAACTCTGCTATAAAAACAGCTGGTATGTGCTTATTTGCTATCCAGGCGGCAAATACAAAAGGCAGGCCGGTAAATTTTTGCCATTCTTCCGCAAGATCATAAACGTATTTAAACTGCTTCTTTTTGCCAAAGGTGCGGTCGCCTATTTGTACAAAGGCGGTGGTGGGGTTGGTAGCGGTTGTATAGTCAGGCGCGTTAATTATCAGGTCAGGACTAACTTTCCAGAAA
This sequence comes from Mucilaginibacter antarcticus, assembly GCF_042686155.1. Classification (NCBI taxonomy): domain Bacteria; kingdom Pseudomonadati; phylum Bacteroidota; class Sphingobacteriia; order Sphingobacteriales; family Sphingobacteriaceae; genus Mucilaginibacter; species Mucilaginibacter antarcticus. The sequence goes on from NZ_JBHUON010000034.1 coordinate 21,795, forward strand.
TTTTTGAGCAACACCCTGGCCAAATTGTTTGACGAACGTGATTCAGGATCGAGCTGCAAATGCGTAACCTCGGTAATATCGCAATTGCTAAATATAAATACAGAGTTTACAGCGCCGACAGCGCCTATGCAGTAGTCGGATATAATTTCCCAATGCGGCAAATTAAGTGTGGCAGCAACCGGTATAAGGCCTATATCCACCTTGTCATCAATCAGTTTTTGCGCGCAGTCTGCAGGCATATCCAGGCTTAGATCTATTTTTTCGAGAATGCCGGTATGTTGAAGTCCGTAGATAAAAGGTTTGGTGTTAGTGTAGCTTACAGCTGATATTCTGATCTTGTCCACAGCAGTTGTCTAGTTGTGTTTTAGATGATCGGCATTGTTGAAACTTTCAATCGCATATTTTTCGCCGTCAAAAGTAACCTTATATAATACCAGGTTTTGATGCGGAAAGCTATCCATCTCTGTTAATGGTTTTCCGGTAAGGATACATAATAGTAACCGCATAGCGCGTCCATGCATACATACCAGCACATTTTGCTCTTCAGTATGGCTCATAATTACACTAAGCGCTTCAATTTGGCGTAAACGCACCTCATTGGGGCTTTCGCCATCATCAAACTTACTGTCAAGGTTACCCCCTACCCAATCGCGCATAAGTTGTAAAAAGGCGGCTTTGGTTTCGGGCGAACTTTTGGCTCCTTCGTAAATACCCCAGGCAAGCTCGTCAAGGCCTGCAAGTTTTTCGTATGGAATGCCAAGGTCAATAAAATGCTGGATACTTTGTTGTGTGCGTTTAAGCTCTGATATGTAGATCTTATCAAATCGCACAGCTTTATAGGCTTCAAAAAACTGTCGAGCCTGATTACGGCCTTCGTCGTTAAGATCGGTATTTATCCCCCGGCCCTGTACTATGCCCTGTTTATTAAGATCAGTTTGCCCGTGACGGACAATGTATAGCGTTTTTAATGTCATTTACTTTGTCATTAGTCATCGCTCATTGATCAGTAGTTTATTTCACTAATGACCAATGACAAACGACCGATTACTAATTTATAACCGGCAATTTATAATACTGCGGCTTTGGTACTTCGGTAAACTGAAAGTCACTATAGTCTGTAACCACATTATAAAGCGTATCACGTTCCAGGGGATATCTCCCCACCTGTTTTATCAGTTCAACCAGTTGTTGTGTGGTCATGGCCGGTGTTTGCTCTTCGGCACCTGCCATGGAGTAAATTTTGGTGGTATCATCTAATGTTCCGTCTATATCATCAACACCGAAGTTTAATGATAGTTGTGCCGTAGTGCGGCTTATCATTGCCCAATAAGCTTTTATATGATCAAAATTATCCAGATAGATGCGGGATATAGCATAATTACGTAAATCCTCAATCACCGGTACCTCGGGCACGTTTGACATTTGATTATCTTTATTCCTGAATTTAAGAGGTATAAAGGTTTGAAATCCGCCCGTTTTATCTTGTAGCTGTCGCAGTTTCTCCAGATGGTCAACCCTATGACGATATTGCTCAATGTGCCCGTATAACATTGTGGCGTTTGAACGCATACCCAGTTTGTGCCATTCTTCGTGTATGGCTAACCATTGTTCGCCAGTACATTTATCTTTGGCTATCAAATCACGAATTTCAGGATCAAAGATCTCTGCACCACCACCAGGGATAGACTCTAAACCAGCATCTTTCATCAACTTCATGCCGGTGGCGTAATCTATCTTAGCCTTTTTGAAGATGTAATGATATTCTACCGGCGTTAATGCTTTAACATGTAAATCCGGGCGGTGTGCTTTTATCCGGCTAAAAAGTTCAGCATAAAAAGCCACGTCGTATTGTGGTAAAACTCCCCCAACTATGTGTACCTCGGTAACGGGTTCATTATCATACTTGGTAACAATGTCAAACATTTCGTCCATAGTGTACTCCCAGCCTTCTGATTTTTGTTTCAACAGGCGCGAGTACGAACAGAATTTGCAATCGTAAACACAAAGATTAGTCGGCTCGATATGAAAATTACGGTTGAAATAAGTTTTATCGCCGTGGCGTTTTTCGCGAATGTGGTTGGCTAATACACCCAGATACCCTAACTCAGCTTTCTCATATAATAAAACGCCTTCATCGAAAGTAATACGTTCCTGATTGAGTACTTTCCGGGCAATCTCCTTTAAATCAGCAGATAAGTCCGGATCTTGCAATAATAACTGTAACCTATTCTCAGCTGCCATCAAAATACTTTTTGCAAAAATAAGAAATGTTAATGTAATGGTGGTGTAACATTTAATATCTGTGCTGTTTCATCGAGTTACAATGGCAGGCTAGGTATTATAACTTCACTAAGATGTTATGTTTTACCATTGAAAGCGTGGGCTACATTTTTTAATTCGTGACCAACCCGGCATATGATGCCGGTATTATTTGATTCGAAACGTATATCGTATTTATAAAATTAGCAGATAAGGGTGAATCACTTAATGTGAATCACTTTGGTTTGGTAGTTTTAAACACTATAAATTAGTTAATCTCAGCCCCCAAAGCCTCCACCCAATTATTGAATAATCGGGTTTCAATATTTACTGCTTTGTCGGCATGTCGTTGCCAGTCCGGCGAAAACTCTTTTAACTGGTTTATCATTTCTTCCAGATGACCCTCTTCCTCCAGAATGATAGACTTAACGTTAACCTTACTTTTAGCGGCCTCTAAAGCATCCTGATATATTGGATAAAGTTCATCTGCGCGCACCTCTATAGCATACGTTACCAATAAATAAGCGGCAAAACGCAATTCTTTGCCAGTTAATTGCAAATCCTTCTTCAAATAACGCGACACCTCAACATCAAGCATATTTAAATAGTACTTGCTGTACTGCGATGCAACCAATGATGCGTCATTATAGGTAGGGCAATTTTTACTACCGGTTTTTTCAATTTGTTTTTTTAGATAATACGCATGGCGGTGCTCTTCGGCAGCGTGCTTTAAAATGATGTAGGTAACAGTGGTAGGGTCCTCGCTGGCAGAGATCTTGCGGGCGCCTGTGTTTTCCATTAACGACAAGGTGTTTAACCAGCGTGCGTGCAACTCGTTATTAGCAATTATAGTTGGTAGTATGTTGTGTAAGCTCATAGTATTATATTTCGTCAAGCGCGTGCTCAATTTTGGCGTAAATGTAATCCAAGTCGGTATTGGTAATGCAATATGGCGGTAAAATATATAGTATGTTACCCAACGGGCGCAAAATAATCCCCGCATCTAAAAAATAATGATACAATCGGTCGCGCAGTGTATTAAAGTATGATGTATTGCTCCCCGTCTCCCACTCCATAGCTATGATAGTGCCTGTTTGGCGTACTGTTTTTATTTTAGGGTGGTGTTTGATCTTATCAGCAAACTGGCTGTGCGCTGCGGCTATACGTATAATATTATCCGTAGTAGCTTGCTCTAAAAACAGGTCCATACTGGCCAGGGCTGCCGAACAAGCGATAGGGTTAGCGGTGAAAGAATGGCCATGGAATAAGGTTTTCAATTTATCGTCCGATAAAAAAGCGTCAAATATCTGTTGTGTGCACGTGGTAACGCCTAAAGCCATGGTGCCGCCTGTAAGCCCTTTAGAGAAACACATAATGTCAGGCCGGGCATTGATATGGTCGCAAGCGAAAGGTTTGCCTGTACGGCCAAAACCGGTAAATACTTCGTCGGCTATGGTTAGTACCTGTTCCGTGTTACAATGTGCTACTAACTGCTCCAGGTATTTCGCTTCGTACATCAGCATGCCTGCCGATCCCTGCACCAGTGGCTCAAAAATAAAACAAGCCAGGTTTAATTTGAGATTTGAGATTTGAGATTTGAGACTTTCAATATTATCCTCAGTGGGCAAATCAATAAACTCTACTTCAAACAACAACGAGTCAAACGCAGCTGTAAACGCGCTGCGGCCACTTACAGACATGGCGCCAAAAGTGTCGCCATGATAGGCGTTTTTAAACGCCAGCATTTTAGTACGGCTTTGGCCTTGATTGCTCCAGTATTGCAGACACATTTTTATAGCAACTTCAACGGCGGTCGATCCGTTGTCAGAATAGAATACCTTTTGCTGGTTGTCAGGCAATATCGCCAGCAATCGTTCTGCAAGCTCAACCGCTACCGGGTGTGTAAAGCCGGCGAAAATAACATGCTCCAGCTGCTTTAACTGCTCGGCAACCTTTTGAGCGATGTAAGGATGCGCGTGACCATGGATATTTACCCACCATGATGATATCGCATCTATGTACCGTTTACCATCTTCGGCATATAAACTGGCACCTTCTCCCCTCACTATTGGTATTGGTGGCTGCGCCAATTTCATTTGCGTGTAGGGGTGCCAAATTACTTTTAAATCGCGTTCTACTAAACTCATATACTGTTTATTAAAAGCTTTGCAACATACTGGTCTGTCGGGAAGGTAAAGTCGCCATCAATAAGCTCAGACAGTTTTTTCCAACGGAAAGCCTGCAGCACATCGCCCTCGCCATCAAAATCAAACGGCGTTGTTTTAAACACCAAATTAAGGGGCGTGACATTTTTTACCAGATAATAAATACTGATGATCTGCGAATCATTAAAAGCGGATTTAACAAAAAAATCCGTTGTATAGTAATGGCTCAAAACGTCAATTTTAACATCACATTCTTCAACAAACTCTCGTTTCAGGCCATCAATCAAACCTTCGCCATATTCTAAACCACCACCCGGAAACTTGGTGAACTGCATACCATACTCCTGCTCGTCGCTTAACAATATTTCTTCAGCGTCGTTTATCAGCAAACCATACACCCGTAAGTTAAAAGCCTTCATTGCTCAAAGTGTTTTTTATTGCGGATAACCCTATCCAAGGTCCACTCGATATCTTCGCGCTTAGCCTCGGCTCGTACCGGGCAATTGGGCATTCGGCAATAGTGGCAGCAATCATACAAACATGGGTCGGCATGTATAAAAAGCTCTGTTTTAGTTACTTCGGCATTAACCAGCTTATCTACTGCCGAGACCTCCTCGTGCACCCGATTGAGGTCGAAATAATATGGCAGCGTTAAATGACAATCAATATGCAGCTCATTGCCATAGCGTTGGGCCCTAAAGTTATGTACGTCTATCCACTCATCGCCGCGCTTTTCATTTAACATTTTAATTACGCTGCTAACAACATCGTAATCGGTCTCGTCCATTAACCCGCCAACAGAACGGCGCACCAGCTTGTAGCCGGTAAATATAATATAACAACCTACCAGGATAGATAATACACTATCTAACACAGCAATGCCCGTAAAATGAATCAGCAATAAACCCACCACCAGCCCCGCGCTGGTAACCATATCTGTAATCAGGTGTCGGCCATCGGCCTCTATAGTTATCGAGGGTATGTTTTTACCCTTGGCTACCATATAGTATCCTAAACCACCATTAATAGCCCCGGTAATACCGATAATTATTGCACCCGTCAGCAAGTCATGGATAACAGCCTGGTTAAAAATGCCGTATATGGATTTGATGATGATAATAAGGCCTGCAAGCAAAATGAGCGAACCTTCAATAAATACCGAAAAATGCTCAATCTTGCCGTGCCCGTATGGATGGTTCTCATCCCGCGGTTGCGACGATAGGTAGATGCTGAAAAACGCGAAAGAGCTGGCTATTACATTGACAATACTCTCTGCAGCATCGGTTAGTACAAAAGTGGAGTTGGTGATAAAGTATGCACTAAACTTGGCCAGCATCAACACAATACCGGTAATAAGCGACAGAAGTATGATCTTTTTTTGTTGTTGCAAAGCTGGTTTATTATGGCCGTAAAGGTAGGGTATTTGGAGGTAAATGATAGCGATTGAGGATTAAAGTTGAGATTAATTAGGGAAAGAAAAACTATTCTTTAATCTCCAATTAAGCAATCTCTAAATCAACAGATTTCCTATCTTTGCGGCAAACAACAAAACACATACTATGAGTGCATTAAGCAACAGGATAAACAACCTGTCAGAATCAGCTACCATTAAAATGGCCAAAATGGGCCGCGAACTTGCTGCTAAAGGTGTAGATGTAATTAACCTTAGCTTTGGCGAACCAGATTTTAACACGCCTGCGCTTGTTAAAGATGCTGCCAAAAAAGCTTTAGATGACAATTACACTTATTACACCCCCGTAGCCGGATATCCTGAACTGCGAAAGGCTGTTGCTGCTAAGCTTAAAAACGAAAACGGATTAGATTATGATTTTAGCCAAATCGTAGTATCAACAGGCGCTAAACAATCTATCGCTAATACATTGTTATGTTTGGTTAACCCAGGCGAAGAGGTAATTATCCCTACGCCTTACTGGGTATCGTACTCTGAATTGGTTAAACTGGCCGAAGGTGTAAGCGTTTACATTGACACGGATGTTACCACTAACTTTAAGATTTCGCCGGAGCAACTAGAAGCGGCTATTACGCCGAAAACTAAATTGTTTATGTTCTCATCGCCATGCAACCCTACCGGAAGCGTGTATACCAAAGATGAACTGGCGGGCCTTGCTAAGGTGTTTGAAAAATATCCTGAAGTGTATATAATGGCCGACGAAATTTATGAGCATATCAACTTTGTTGACAAGCACGAATCCATCGCGCAGTTTGACAGCATTAAAGACCGCGTGATTATCATTAACGGTTGGTCAAAAGCATTTGCAATGACCGGCTGGCGCTTAGGCTATACCGCATCAAACAAAGAACTTGCTGCAGCTATTGATAAACTACAGGGGCAAGTAACGTCTGGTACGTCATCTATCACCCAGCGCGCTGGTTTAGCCGCTTACGAAGGTGGTTTAGAAAGCGTTTTAGAAATGCGCGAAGCTTTCAGAAAACGTCGTGATATAGTTTATAAATTAATGACTGAAATTGAAGGTGTTAAAGTTAACCTGCCTGACGGCGCGTTTTACTTTTTTCCTAATGTTACATCTTTCTTTGGTAAGAGCTATAACGGCCGCACCATCAATGATGCTGACGAGTTGAGCATTTATTTATTAGAAGAAGCACATGTATCTACGGTAGGTGGCGATTCATTCGGTGATAAAAAATCCATCCGTATGTCATACGCGGCTTCTGAAGAAAAATTAATTGAAGCTATGGCGCGTATCAAAGCTGCTTTAGGTCAATTATCATAACAAGGTTGTCACGCTGAGGAACGATGCATCTGCCGCAGCGATGCCAAACGTCGAAGATTCTTGACTGCGTTCCCAATGACACAATGTTATAAAACAAAAAATCCCCGCTGCAAATGCGAGGACACTGAAAAAGTAATTCAATAAAACGTATTACGAGAAGCGATCAAGAGAAAAGGTAACTTTTACTTGGTCGTTTTTTTGTTCAGATTTATT
>NZ_JBHUON010000035.1:0-22874 GCF_042686155.1 Mucilaginibacter antarcticus
CATCTGATAGATCCTGATCGTATAACTTGAATTGGCACCAAGGGCAACCTCAAGCATATAGCGGGTATATTGTTCAGCTCCTTTTTTTCCTTTGGGGATTTGTATGAGATATTCGGCAATGGATCTTTCAATTTTTATACTGATCACCGATTTATAATCTGCTTCGTCGGGAATTAAAGCCGTAATCAGCGATGTGCTGATGTGGTATCCCTTTCCATTATTGTCTTTTAACGGGATTTTAACATTGATTTCAGAAATCTGGGAGATTGCCTCTTTTATTGGGGTGTAAGCCCTGGGGTCTTTTGTGATATCTTTAAGTGAGAGGTCAAATTTTATGGATTGTTCAAACTGTTTAAATAAACTCAACTGTTTAAAGTCCCCGTTATTCATATCCAGTTTTACAGCTTCCTGCAAATTGAGCATGATAGCCGAAAATGCTTTGAGTTGCGTAAGTGAAAAGCCGTCAAAGATGGTAAATGTAACCCGGTTAGGTTGGATAACATAGGTTTGTAATTCGGGTAGTACAACTACTTTTCTTGTCTTTGCTGTAAGTTTTACGGTTTTTTTTACTGGCACTAACGCTTTTATTTCCGCCTTGGGTAGTTTGGGGATTTCCATTTTTCTTAATTGAACTTATTCCTAATCCTTCAATTTCGAAGATATAAAAATAATCTTGACTATTTATACATACTTATGTATTTATGTAATTACATAAATTTAGATTGCTGTATCGGCTACACATTAAAAATACTATCAGGTAATTGCATGTCCGGGTTACTGCCGCCTTTCCGGTTTAAAATATCTTTGGCCTCGCTGACAATCTTTGAAAAATTGCGCTTGACCATATCCGGGCTGACCTGTTTAAAAGCGGGTAGGGGGGGTAGCCTCGCTTTTTTCATCTTTGAACCGGCAAAAAAATTCCTGCTGGTTACCCTCGGCCACCAATCCCGCAAAAACACCGGTAGGCAAACGCATGGTGTCTTGCGCCTCGATGCGCTCCCGTTGCTGCAAATTCTGACTACGCGACACCGAAGCTTTGCCCTGGCTGACGTTGACACTTTGACTTTCAAACAAGCGTTCTTCTTTGCCGAATAATTTACTGATCCTTTCGGCGGTTTTGGGGTTGGTCGTACGGCCGTAAGCCTGGTTACCCAAATTGGATATGATCGTTTCCGTTTGTGTCGGGCCGTACCGGTCTTCCAACTGTGCCAGATCCTGCGCAACGACAATGGTCGCCACCTTGTTACTCCGCGCGGTGGCGGGCAGCTCGTCAAATTTCGGGATAATGATCGTAGGAGCTTCGTCCAGTAAAACGATGGACGGTAATTTTCCGGCCTGGTTCAATTGTTTTAAAGCTGCTGTAGCGATCAGCGATAGGAGCGGGGAGTAGGTATTGCTTAGTGAGGGGTTGTTACCTAAAACCAATATTTTGCCGCTTTCCGGGTTATTCAGGTCAAGGGTAAAGTCGTTACCCGACATTACCCAAAATATTTCCGGGGTATTTAAAACGGCTAATTGATTTTGCAGCGTGGCGAACATACCGCCAATGGTGTTTTCACTATCTAAGGCACTGGCCACGCTGGCGATCATCCCGGCCACCTGGTCGTTACCCTGTAATAATTCGATCAATTGCCTGCGCTCGTGGGTAAGCAGTAAACTAACCGCATGGGGTAAGGTGCAGTGTTGTGGGTTTTCCTCCCGTAAATACCATATCGTACCGGTTAGCAAGGCTTCGGCCGACTGTATCCAAAAGTCCCGTTTCCGCGCGGCTTGCGGGTCAAGGTTGGTTATGATGGCGCTGGCCAGCTCACGGGCGTAACTCGCATTTTCCAATAGCTTTGCCGTTAATGGGTTGACCCGGTGGGAGCGGGAGAGGTCGGTAAAGTTGATATAATATTTTTGGATGGCCTGCCCATCCGGGTAAGCACCGTTAACGACTTCGGCCAGCGTTGGAAATTTATAATCGTAAACTATACCCGTAAACCCTTTTTCTCCGGCCTGCCCGATGATCGGCTCAACCAGGCTCTTGCTTTTGCCGCTCCCCGCACCGCCGACCACCAATAAGCCGCGAAATAAATTATCCAGCCTTAATTTACCCTTGTCGGTATTAAAACTGTAGGAGAGGGGCGGGCTGCGCTCCGGCAGGACATTTTTTAAATTACCCATATTTGGCAACCCGCTTTTAATACGCAGCCCTAATTGCGCCACTATGGCGATCACGGCAATAACCGCATAATTCGTACTGAGCAACGCGCCAACCAAGCCCCAATAAATGGTAGAGCGTACAAAAAAATTATTCCAGACCACATCCGGGTTAAAAATGGCGGAATCACCCATGAGCAAAAACCGGTAATATTGGTACTGAAAGAATTTAAGGCCGAACGTGGCCAATAGGTTGACCACGATGCAAAGCACCAGCCCACCGGCGGCCAGTAGGATATAAGCCGTAACACCGTTGGACCGGATCAGCCCGAAGTGATATAAGAGCCAAACGATTATGCCATTAAACAGGATCAGGCTAAACAGGTCTTTAAATAGTTTTTTGAGCGGTTCCATACTGCCGGGGTTAGGTTACGGGTTTTTTATTAAACCCTTTTTTCAACGGAAGTGTTTTGTATACATTATTCTTTCCGAAAAGTGCGCGTCGGCGTGATCAGCGCCCGGCCTGGTTAAACTTTTGTATACAAAAATTTTAAATTTATCGACTGCAGGCGCAGATCCGCGACGAGCTGGCCGTTTAAAATGTATACATTTGGTATACTATCCGGCGGCATAACCAAAAATAGCTAATTTCAGCCCTTTAGGGTAAAAAAAAAATTAAATAGCCTATTTATCAACTTATTAAAAACATCGCGCCCCGCGGGCTTAAAACAGTCCGCTCCGGGCTATAGCCTCGGCCCTCTCCTGCGCTGCTGCTCCCGGTTTTGCTCCTGTTCGTTTTGTTGGTTTTTTTGTTGTTGTGCTGGTGCTTTTTCAAACTCCGTTTTCAAAGGCCTGATCTCCGGCATGGCCAGGCTTTCAACCCCGGTGACCGGTGTTTGTTCCGGCTGCTGCTCTGCCCCGACCCGCTCCGCTCCTGCCTGTTGCCTGCGTTCCTGCCCGGCGCTTTGCTGCATGGCTTCCTTTTCCATGAGCGTTCCGGTCTTCATGGTTTTGTGATAGGCAAAGCTGTCCGATATTTCCCTCGGGTAACCTGTCATTTCATCAAACGCTTTTTCGCTCCCCTCCTTGAATTGGTTTCTTGAAAATCCTTTATACACCTGGTTGTTCTTTATTTTGCCGATGCTCCCGGACAGCTCGGTACTGTGCGGACTGATGGCCAGTTGCTGATCGGCTGTCTTGGCGCTCATGATCACCTGAACGTGCATGTGGTGTCCCTGCCTGATATCGCCTTTTCTGGCCTGTCCTCCCCTTACCTCCGGGTCGTTAAATTTATAGTAACGGTTTTTTTCCACCTTGCCGTACCAGGTCAGGTCTTTGCCGGAAAGTTCGCGGGGGTCTTCTACCCTGCCCCGCTTACCGGCGGCTTTGGCGTATTCCTCCATCACCTCGTTACTGACGTAATCTTTCAGGGCCGCTTTCATTTTTTCGGGCTGGCCTCCGGTGAGTTTTTCGAGGTGTTGCAATTCTTTACTGCTCGGACAAATGTCCACTTCAAAAAATTTTGATGCGGTGGCCGACAACCCTTTTTTGTTGTTATCGATATGGTTAATGACCTCCTGCGGGGTGATGTCCTGCCGCCCGGCATTGAACCACATTTCCGGCTGCTGGCCGGGTGCCAGTTCCTTGTTTTCTTTCTCCAGGTAACCGACCAGCCCGGAGCAACTCCCGGCGTTCCCTCCTTTTCCGGGATTGGCTGCTTTGACAAACATTTTATTATCCTCCTATCGTTTCCGGCGGTGTGGTGATGCCTAATTTCTTTTTAAAATGCAGGATAAAGTTTTGTTGGATCTGCGGTGCGTTCTGCGGGTTGGCCAATACACTATCTGTATATTTCTGCATATTGCCCTTGATGACCTCAAAAAGCCCGGCGGTGTCTTTATAGGCGGCCAGTCTTTGGGTGACCATATCGTTTTGTGCCTGCAAATGTTCCAAGATGCCCACTTGTATTTTACGTAACGACTGATCATTCGTTTGCAGGTTATCGCAAGTTTCACCGATGGCGACAAGCGCATTGGACATCCGTACAAAGTCCGCCGCGGTCGCCAGCTCACCGGTCGCTGCCGGGCTGTTTCCCGTCTGGCTTTGCCGGGCAAATAACAAAACCTTTTCGATCTCTTCCCGGTGGATCTTCTCGTTCTGACGGATAAAGGCGATCACCTGGTCAACCCTTTTTTCAAGCCGTTTGCCTACCGTGTCCGGCACTTCTTCCAGTGGGCTTATGCCTAACTTTTTGAAGTAGTTGATCATGCCCTCAATGGCTTCTTTTTTACTGTTGGCTTTCCATTCTTTTGTTAACTTTGTAAGTGCCTGGTTGGCGGTTTCCGATAGCCGCAAAGAGGTTTCCCCCCTCCTGTTGCCGGTATTTTCGTTTTCTTCCATGGTTGGTGTTTTTTCGCTTCGTTGTATGCAGCTTTTACCCTCTTGCATACATTTAAACACTGTATATCAGCCTTTTGTTTTAATCGGCATGCCTCATGTATGCCGTTACCCCTCTAAAAACAGCCGTAAGGCCGTTTTTAGCAAGCGTCTCACACTTTGTGTGAGCCCCGCTTGCCTGTAATCCGGTAAACCGTCTTACCGCAATTTTTACTTCGTAAAAGTAAAAAATAAAGCTTACGAATACTGCGTAGCGGCATATTCGTAAGCTTTGTTTTTCGCAGGAAAACGACCGGCTGTTTGAGGGTGCGCAGCTTCCGTAAAACCGCCTTTTTCCAAAGGAAAAACTATACGCCTGGTACCGCGCGTATCTGCTTTCCGGGCAGTAAAATTCGGCCTATCGTTTCCTCCGGTTTCTTCGTGTTGCAGAAATATTTTTAAGGGATACAAGTGTTACGGTGTTTACCCAGGGGAAGGTAAAGTAGCCGGGGTGGTTCTTCCACCTAAACGGATTGCACGAGGATCTGGCCCGAACCCCACCCGGTCGCCTGTTTTGGATTATGGTATTTTTTCAATGGTGTATTGATTAGAAAAGGTATATTGCATTATTAGAGTAAGCAACCCGCTTACTTATGATAAGGTTTAGGAAAAGCCTGTTTTCCGCGAGGGCAAACAGGCTTTTATTTTCTACACCTTTTTAGATTTAAGCTTATGCCTGGCTGGCCATTAAAACACGGTAATCAATAGGAAAACGCATATGTAGACCTGGTGATATGCAGCTTAGTATTTAATCATATTTCGTAAACAACTCTGCTTATTTCGGTCGGGTTCCGTCAAGGGCAGCGATGCGCAGGCCTGTGGGCGGAGCTGTTTATGTTACCCTTTACGGGTTCCGGGCTAAATGAGAATTTTGTGTAGAGATAAGATGATTCAACGAAATTAATCATTAATAGCTTTTAATGCCTCGATTAATTCAATACCTAGTGAATCACCGGTTGTAGCATTGTTGGTCAACACAACCACCGTTAGTTGTTTGTCCGGGTCAATACAAATCATAGAACGATACCCGCCTGTGCCGCCTGCATGTTGTAAGACATTCTTAAAATCGGCTAAATAGTGCCAACCTAATCCTATTATATTAGTACCATCGTCAAAAGTAACTCGATGTGTTAATCTTAAAGCTTCATGTAGGGGTTGATTTGGATGAAGTAATTGCAGCTTGCTGTAGCTTAACAGGTCGAATGCAGAGCTTTTCAACACTCCTGCACCTTGCATTGCAAGAAATTTCCATGGCGCTACCGGCTGATCTTGTTCATTATATCCTTGAGCCAGCGTTGTTGAATTATCGGCCGCGAATCCGGTTTCGGTCAGTTTAGCTGGGCCGGTGATATATTGCCGGAGAAGCTCTTGATAGGATTTATGATAAATACGTTCAAGTATAACAGCCAACAAACCAGCGCCAAAGTTACTGTAACCATACTTAGCGCCAGGTGGGTTATTAATTTTGCAATGCTTTAAATACGAAAACATATCATTAACGCCATAGTTTTCATAAGGCTGATATGTATCAGTAACATTTGCCTGAAAATTGTCAGGAAGTCGTGGCAGACCAGATGTATGATTAGCTAATTCCTCAAGCGTAATATTTTTTATTTCTTTATTTAAAGCGACTGAATCGGGGAGAAATTTAGCAATAGGTGTTGACAAAGTAACTTTACCTTGTTCTACAGCTATTGCGAGCAACGTTGCTGTAAATGTTTTGGTTATTGAACCTATATCGTAAATTGTATGAGATACTGGAAGCTGGTTGTTACCAACTTTGGTTTCCCCGTAATTATAAAAATAGTCTTTCCCTTTATAGTAAACTCCTGCACTTAATCCTACGTTACCTTTAGTTTGAATATAAGTAGTTACTATATTATCGACTACGCTATCCAACCGCGTTCTTTTTTCATTATCAGACAGCGCCCTGGCTGCTTTTACAGCTTTTTCTTTATAAGGCTGCAAAGCAAGTGTATTAAATTTGCCTTGTTCATCTAAACCAATAATAAACTGATAGGGCATCAGCTTATATCTATTAACCCCATTTTCACTACCCAAAAAAGTAGCTTCTGATAGCGGTGTTAATGGGAAAAGTCCATTTTCTGCGATACTTTTCCATTTTACTGCGTCAATTTGATTCTTAAAACTATTGCTTGCGAAAAGATAAATGCTATCGGCCTTCTTTTGGTTAATCAATAATAGTATTTTTTGGGCTAGTATGTTCGTTTTACGTTCAGCCTCAGTCATTTTCAATACGTTTACTTCGTCCTTATAAGGGACAAAAGAAAAGTTATTTAATTTCCCCTTTTGATCAAGACTTACGTAATAGGCAAGCGTAATTTTACCTATCAATTTGTATTTATTGATCGAATCTTTACTGCTGATAAATACTGTTTTGGTAAACGGCAAAAGACTAACAAATTGTTTATAGACGTTATTCCATGTTGGCTGTGATATAGTCTTTCTAAATTGATCTCCTGTTAAATGATACACACTATCCGGCAGATCTATATTCATATAGTTAACGGCCAAACGGGCAACTTTGTCCGTTTTTTGTTCTAAAGTTGTGGTCTGGGCTTTTATACTGGAAACAGTGAAGAAGAAGATTATTGTTTGAAATGCTATTAATTGATACGCTATTTTTGACATGTGAATAAGGGTAAAAACTTATTATAAACATAATGATATTAACTTATACCATCATAAATGTTTGCACAAGTCTTAGAATATAGGGCAGCTCCGTCTTTGCAATGGTGTGGAGCATAGCGCAACACGGTTGCCGGTGGTGCTTTAAGCGGGTGAGGTAGCTGATTAAGCGTTAGCGTATAAACGGACGAACCGGCTTAAAGCACCTTTTTTATTTTTAGCGGTTATTGGTTAAATTTATTATTAAGCTTCTTGCGTGTTATGCGTTAGTAGCCTGGAAGAAAATTAGCATAATTTGTCTGCTAAGACGGAGCAAGGCGCACTCTGTAAGGGTACGGCCGTAGGGCAACGCCCCGTCTGCTACCTGGTTATGCAAACTCAAAATGGGTTAATTATAGTTTAATGGAAAGTTCTAAATGTCCCCCTAAACCATTTTCAACGATTTTTTTTAAGGTTGAAAAACGCACCTCTTTAATGTTGTTTTCCAATTTGGAGATATACGATTTGGTCGTACCGACCTTTTCGGCCAGTTCCTCCTGGGTTAACCCTTTTTCAATCCGGGCCTCGTGTATCATCGCTCCGATCTTAAAGGTTTCGTAACCCGCATCGAGCTGATCGCGCCTGGCTGTGCCGGGCTTCCCATAGGTTTTATCCTTAAATTCCGCTAACGTCATGACGTTACTTTTTTTCGTTTCCATATTCCTCTTTTATTTTAAGCGCCCTTTCTATTTCCTGCTTCGGTGTCTTTTGGGTCTTCTTTTGAAACCCATTTGTTAAAACGATTAATTGCCCCTGGTCAAAAAAACAGAAAATGCGAAATATATCACTGCCCTGCTGTACCCTGATCTCATAAAGGCCGTCAGTATTTTCCAGGTGTTTTAGATAGGTTTCCGGAATTTTTTGCAGGGCTTCTATCAGATCGAAAGTCCAGATTATTTTATCCTGCACCTTTTCCCGCTGCTTAACAAAAAACTCCTGGAAGTAGTCCTTGTAAAAAATGATATTCCGGTACTTATGCTCCTTATTCACCAAACAAAGATACAAATTGTTGTCCCATAGTGAAACATTTATTTAACGGCTAGGTGTTGGATGCCTGTAAGATTTTTTCTACGAGTAAAAAGCAACTTGTTGTATACAAAAAAATCAAGCCGCCTGGTGGCTCGTGCCCGGGTCTGCGCAGATCCCCGGTCAATCTTTTTTATTTTGTATACCTATTTGCCGGGTCATTGGTAAGCTGCGGATCTGGCCAGCTCCTGATATCGGATTAATTGTATACAATTAGGTTTAACTTTTCCAGTGGCGGGGTCTGTCTTTATTGTGATAACATTTCAACTCCTCCAAATGAATGCCAAACACCACATGAACAAAATTCATATCAATGGGGTTTAAGTAAGCTATTTCTTTAGTGGCCTGGTACACACCATCTTCACCATAAAGATTAAAGATCGCATAAAAATCATCCGGCCAGCCTCTTTCTATCACACGCTGCACCACCACCAGGCGCATGGCTTGATAGTCAAAATTCGTTAAATCATACTCCCATAATAAGGATGGCTTAACTGTCATTATGGGGTGTTGCTTGTAATCCGAAAAATACATCTGTGTTTATTATAAATAAAACTCCGGGTAAGCCGGGTTGGTCTTTTTAATATGTGCTATTTCTTCCGGTGTGGCCATTCTTACAAATTTGGCGGGGGCTAATACACCGGTAATTTTTACCACCTTAAAGGCCCCATTTGGGTATTCTAAGATCGTCTGCTCTTTTGGTATATGTTCTTCGGTACACATAAAAGTATGGCCATTGGACAGTTTATTTTTACGCAGTTCCCTTATGGTTTTATTTGCTTTTTCCTGAATGGTTGCTATCCTGTCCGCTTCTTCCTGCTCTTTCATATTTAAGCTGTTTGTTGTTTAGGATCTGCTTTAGCCTGAGCCGTAATATACCGGTAAGCGGTAGACTTCCCGATTTTTAACAGATCTGCGATTTCCTGATGGGATAGCTTGGTATCCTTATATAATTTATAGGCTTGTGCCGCTTTCTTTTGGTTGCCTCCTGTTAATCCTGGCTTACGGCCCGATATATTGCCCCGCTCCTTTGCCGCCTTTAATCCCGCTTTGGTACGCTCTACGATGATCTCCCGCTCAAACTCGGCCAGCGCGGCAAATAAGTTAAAGGTAAACCGCCCGGTGGGTGTCGAGGTGTCTATTTGGTTATGCAGGCAAACAAAGTCCACCCCCTTGGCTTTAAAGCCCTCAACAATTTCGATCAGGTCTTTAAGTGATCGCCCTATCCTATCGAGCTTCCAAACCACTACCTGGTCGCCTTTCCGTAATTGCTCCAGCATTTTTAAAAGTTCCGGACGTTCCTTGTTTTTTCCTGTTATTTTCTCACTGTAGATCACCTCGCAGCCATGCGCCTGCAATTCATTGAGCTGCATATCTAATAACTGATCGGCGGTACTTACCCTGGCATAGCCTATTTTCATATATAGTGCTTGTTTTCTCTCAAACCCATATAAATATACGAAAATAAGAATAGCTTTTGAAGTTATTTTGAGAGAAAACGAAACAGCCAAAGAAGCATAAATTTACACTTTGGGAAATAGGCTTAAACAGGATCGGTCATTCTCTTTAAACGGCCGTTTAATGAGAATACTATTCTGTTCGATTTGTTATTAATTTAACTTAACCGATAAGAATATAATTCGGGCAATTGACGGTTACCAAAACCATCCAACACCCCCGCTCTATAACGAAATCTCGGGGGTTAAATACATATCTGTATGGCATAACATTGAACCTATAAGTCCTGTTGGGCTTTCTAATGCAGTGCTTCGTATTAGGTGCCCCAAAGAGATCCGCCACAATTACTCAATCTCCACCTTGTCTAATGCTGATATTCAGCATTGAGTCGTTCGAGTGCCTTTGACCTCGTTATTATTCATTTAAATATACTATAGCTGAAACAGGCATCCCAAAGAGTGGTTGAATAATTTGTTTTTGAATGATTATTCGTTAGTTTTGGTAGAAGGCTAAAGTATGCGTTAATTTCCTAAACCGCTTGCATTAACCTTGGTCGAAAATAGTTTTATATTTTCAATCTTCGGTTTTTCAAGTACAATTTCTCGACTAAATGACAATGTTTAAAATTTCTTTTTGTACAACCTGTATGAACCGGCTTTCACATTTAAAACAAACGCTAAAACGCAATATATTGGACAACGAGGACTATCCCAATTTAGAGTTCATATTGCTTGATTACAATTCTACAGATGGACTTAAAGAATACGTCAGATCAGAACTACACACGTTTATTACAAGCAAAAAATTGGTTTACTATAGGACAGAGGAACCAAAAAAATATAACATGTCGCACTCTAGAAATCTAGCGTATAAATTAGCTACTGGAGACATTGTCTGTAATATAGATGCCGATAACTTTACAGGCGCGGGTTTTGCAACATATATTAATGGTGTTTTTAAAAAGAATGGGAATGTTTTTTTGAGCACCCATGATGAAGGGGGTGTAAAAAAAGATGTTTTAGGTAGGATCTGTGTAAAAAAGAAAGACTTTTTAGCCGTTAACGGGTATGATGAAACTATGAAACATTATGGATTTGATGATTATGATTTTTTAAACCGATTACAATTCCTTGGGCTGACAAAGAAAGTTATTTCAGCTCCCCAATTTTTAAATGCTATCACCCATTCGACCGCTGAGCGGATGGAAAATTTTATTACTGTCAAGCTTGAAAAACTTTTAATAAAATATATTTCCCCAGCGGAATCTACATTGCACTTTTTATATACAAACAATACGTGTGCTGTTGGAACAATAGTTAACAATCACAATTTTAATGCTATAACAAGTGACGTAGCTTTAAAAAAGGCCTTAAAATACAGGTTTTCTATTGCTGAAAAATCTTGGGCTGAAGGGGGCTGGCAAACCAATGATGACAGCATTATAATATCCATTAATAATAATCCTCTTAAACTTGACAGAAAAGAGCAAAGGTGGCTAGAAGATAAAATGCAAAATAAATATCGAGATATATCGTCGACTGTAATTATAGAAGAAATGATATTTTTTTTACATCAGCTGTCAAACAGGTTGATAATGGAAAGTAATTGTTTAAAAGGTATCAGCAAGGTAAATAACGCCGGTTTTGGTGAGGCTATTGTCTTTAAAGAGCTCTATTAAATATAAATGGAAACAACAACCAAAACTCATTTATGCATTTCTATATTTTATAGCAAAAAAAAATGGAATGAATTGATATGCGAGTGTCTGTCTCCTTTTTTAAAACGAAACGCAGACGTAATTTATTCTTATTCCATAACTTTTTCAACAGCCCAGGGGGAAAATATACAAGTTTTGATTAACTGTTTCAACGGGTTTATTTGCCAGCGCGAGTTGGATAATGCGCTTAGCTTATACTTGAAAGACAACCCTTCCGTTTTAGAAGATAATGCCCCTGAAAAGGACTCTTTGTTCGTCAATTTTCCAAACAACAAACACCTTTATGGATTATTCAAGCCGCCGCGGCTCAAACACGGCGATTCTAATGAATTAATAAACCATAATTTCCAGGTGCTGATAAGTAAAAGCATAGTTTCCAAACTATCTCAAAGTCCAATAAATCAGGAAAGAATTTTAATATTCGGCATATATATTCAGTGTGTGGTGTTCAAAGTGATTTTTGATAAAAACAAATTAATCGCTAATAACATAAAAGAAATAACCAATACATTTATGCAGACTTTGCCAATTGACGCACAAGTTAGTGTCGAACTACGGTGTTTATTTGTTCAGAGAACACATGCAGGAGAATTAAATATTTTGTTTAACCAAATGTGGCTAAATAGTGCCGTTACTACTGATTTTAAGTGGCTCCATGATCTATCTAGGGAACTTCGCGATCTTTTAGCAACCACAGAAAAGACTAACGAACTATCGGTTACCCTTTTAAAGCTTCTCTTTGAACAGCTTGATTTACGGTCAAACCACTATATCGCACTATCATCAAATTTAAATTACCATTTGGTTCTACTTATGCTATATGTCAAAAAAATGTTATAACAAATGCGCCCCTTTAAGAGTGTACCTTTGTTATAACATTTGCCAGATCTGTCTTGTCTAGAGGCTGCTTTTACTTTTTTATACTATCGCACGTTATTTATCTTATACCCTCCATTCCGCTTTACTACCCACACATTTATTGTGGCATTGTATTCCGAATATTCCCAACGTACGGTGTAAGAGTTTGTCGTTTTTCTGTTTTTTTTTATGGTCAATTTGTCTAACATTTTTATGTTTGCATCTTGAACTTTTAAGATTTGGTCTTCGTCAACCGCCTTTAGTTTTTTCAACAACGAAGGTGTACAATACTTTGATAAGACCACATTTGGCTTTTTAAGATCAGATCCCGCTACAGCTGTAATGTAATCAGTATAAAAAGCTTTCAACATTGCTATTGCTTCTGTGTCTGAAGCTTCCGCCTGCGTTGTTACGCTTCGTTTAAGTGCTATAACATCATAGCTATTGGCATTGATACCTACGGTTAAAAATGCGATTAAAAGTATTATGATTTTCTTTTTCATTTTATCAGTATTGTTGAATTGACAGATCTTTTTAAATTATTGTCTATATATTTTATAATCGTTATCACCCCACGATGTTCCTGGCATAAAGTGATTTTGCTTGAAATCAGAAACCCATTTAGAGCCGTCATACATTTCAATGTGCCCGTCTTTATGATTCGCTGATTTATTAAATACCGCAACATCCCCCGCTTGCGGAGTATAATTATTAGTGTTCGATGAAGAGCTTACTGTATCAAATCCCCAATCCGGTAAATAGCCGGAATACTGATATGCACTAGGAGGGTGATTGGATGTGTCAATTCCCCCCGCTTGCATTGCTAGCCGAACATACCTGGCGCATCTTTTAATTGATTTTGGAAGCGCATTTTGATCCAGGGTTGAAATAGCTTTTAATATGTTCATGCCTTGATCAACTGCCCTGCCTTGTGGAATACCTCCTTTTATTACAACTTCTTTTAACCAAATGCTGCTTCTTACTACAACTTCTTTCAATTCGATTGGATTATCTGGACCGCCAAATCCGCCGTAGTTACCCCAATCGTCCCTAGAGGTGCCTCCCCCTCCCGTGCTGCCGGAGCTTCCATAACCACCAGAATCACCATAATCTCCATACCCTCCAGAACCCATGTAAGGGTCTGGGTCGTTATACCCTTTATCTGAGAACATAAAGTCCATTGAACCATAGTCATCGTCGCCGGCGGCATAATCTACGTTCCCCGATGTAGTATCGCCTCCGCTGTGAAAAACAGCGTTTGCAAAAGCGACTACGCTACCCCCGGAGTCAAAAAAGAACCCATTACTGCCGTGGCTACTTGAATCTACAACATGCTCAGGTGTCACATCCCAGGAGTTATTAGTCCAGTCCGCGCTTGTATAGGTTCCAGAATCATGGCTGTTAAAAAAATCTGTTACCCAATCGGTCCCACCTTTAGTAGAAATTGATTCTAAATCACTAATTGGGTTACAGTCGATGGTAAGTTGATCTAAAGAGAGTTTTAATTTTTTCATGGTTTTTTTAATAAGGTTATAAGTACCGTAAATTTGATTTTTTTTATTTAAATAAACAAAATTTTTTATTTAAATAAAAAACGCTTATTTGCTATCTCCTAAATCAATAAATTACAATGAAATTTAAGCAATTCCCATTAGACCGGCAATTAGACCGTATGGACTGCGGGCCCGCATGTCTAAAAATGATAGCTAAATACCACGGTAAGTTTTACTCACTGCAATATATACGGGATAAGTGCGGCATAACTAAAGAAGGTGTTTCACTTCTCGATTTAAGTTACGCTGCCGAGGCTATTGGATTAAGGAGTTTATCTATAAAAGCAACTATAGAAGATTTATATGAAAAAATACCATTCCCTTGCATCGTACATTGGGCAAATAGCCACTTTATAGTAGTTTACAGGGCGACAAATAAGAGTGTATTTGTTGCTGATCCCGCAAAGGGGCTGATCAGTTATTCTTTAGACGAGTTTAAGGCAAATTGGTACAAGCCGAACGAGTATAAAGGAACTGTCTTGGCTTTGGAACCTCAAGCCGATTTCAAACAGCGACAGATTAACGAAAAGCGCGAACAAAGGAAAACTTTTGGAAATCTTTTGACTTATTTTACTCCCTATAAGAAAAGTTTTATCAATCTTTTTATTGTAATGCTGGTTGTTACTCTTTTGCAGGGGTTGCTACCATTTATATCAAAAGCCGTTATAGATGTTGGGATACAAACACATGATGTTGATTTTATAAATATTGTACTGATAGCTAATATTACTATAATAGTCAGCGTCACATTTGCAAACGCGGTACGCGACTGGATTCTGCTACATGTTACATCGAGGTTAAACATTGCCTTGATTTCGGACTATCTGATAAAACTCATGAAGTTACCCATAACTTTTTTTGAGAATAAAATGACTGGCGACATATTGCAGCGCGCAAATGATCATGAGCGTATTAGGAGTTTTATAATGAACAACTCATTAAACCTGATTTTTTCTACAATAACGTTCTTGGTTTTTGCCATTATTTTACTAATATTTAACACATTTGTGTTTCTTATATTTTTTGTTGGCAGCGTATTGTATGTCGCTTGGGTTTTGGCGTTTTTGAAAATCAGGAAAAAGTTAGATTGGGAATATTTTGAGCTAATTTCAAAAAACCAAAGTTATTGGGTGGAAACCGTTTCAAGCATACAAGACATCAAAATCAATAACTATGAAAAAGCGAAGCGCTGGAAATGGGAAAATATACAGGCACGCCTTTACAGAGTGAATATCAACGTTTTATCTGTGAACAATGCACAAAATTTGGGGGCGCAGTTTATCGATAGTGTAAAGAACCTTTTAATAACTTTTTTTTGTGCAAAGGCGGTAATTAATGGCGAAATAACGTTCGGCGTAATGATATCGACTCAGTTTATTATAGGTATGCTCAGCGGCCCTGTTCAGCAGTTTATTCAATTTATTGTATCGGCTCAATTTGCTCAAATAAGCTTTTTACGCCTTAACGAAATACACCAGCTTGAAGACGAAGATGAAAACATGGGAACCAACAGCGTTGAGCTTCCCGATAAGAAAGATATTACTTTAAATAATGTAGCTTTTCAATATACCCCAAATGGGGCAGTCATCTTAAAAGGAATTAGGCTAGTAATCCCACAGGGCAAGATTACAGCAATTGTTGGCGATAGCGGCAGCGGTAAATCAACGTTATTAAAATTACTCTTAAGATTATATAAGCCGGTTTATGGTGAAATATCAATAGGTGGAATGAATATCAATAACATTAGTTTAAAACAATGGAGAGAGCGGTGTGGTGCCGTTATGCAGGATGGAAAAATCTTCAACGACACAATCCTAAACAATATTGTTCTCGACGACGAAAAGGTTGATTATGAACGATTAAAACACGCTGTAGAAACTGCAAATATAGCATATGAGATAGAGCAAATGGCGTTGGGTTATCAAACTGTGATGGGAGAGATGGGAAGGGGCCTAAGTGGGGGGCAAAAACAACGAATATTAATTGCCAGGGCTTTATATAAACAACCTGATTATCTGTTTTTGGATGAAGCCACAAATTCTCTTGATAGTATTAACGAACAAAAAATTGTAAACGCATTAGAACATGTTTTCAAAAATAAAACGGTCGTAGTGATTGCGCATCGGTTGAGTACAATTCGGAAAGCAGATCAGATAGTTGTAATGAAAAACGGCATGATTGTCGAAGTCGGCAATCATGAATCACTGGTAAAACAGGAGGGGCGATACTTTGAACTCGTACAGTCCCAGATAGACTTGGTTACTTCGCTTCACGCTGAAAACGTTGACAATGATGTCGAGCTGATAGAGAAATTATAGACCCATGAAAGAAGGAATTACTCTCAAAAATATAGAACGCACCGAAGAAATTCAGGCTATCATAGACCGAATGCCAACAAAATTTGGCATTTGGATAACAGGTTTTGTTTTAGCTTTAACAGTATTGTTTTTTGTATTCGGATGGTCCATTCGCTATCCGGACATTATTATAGGTCAGATTGTAATGAATGCTAATTCATCCCCTGTTAAATTAGTCGCATATACAGGGGGTAAATTGTATTTAATTAAAAAAGCACAAAGCCACGTTAATGAAGGAGACTATATCGCATACGTGGAAAATTCAGCCAATTTAAGTGACATACAAAACACATACAAATTGATTAAAAAGTTGAACGTAAATAATCTTGGCGTTCAGGTGGATTTCCCTAGAAACGTGTCGCTTGGCGATCTAAACACAAAATATTTTTCTTTTATTAACGCGTATGATGATTTACTAAACCATAATCAAGCGGATCTCTTGCTAAGGCAAGGTGAAATTTTAGGAAAGACATTAATTGAACAACAAAACACATTAGAAATCTATACTAAAAAACTATCTTTAAGTTTAGAAAATGTTAGATTAATGATTAAGTTTCATAAAAGAGACTCAACGTTATTCAGAAACAAAGTAATGTCAGAAGCCGAAATCGACAAATCCGATATGGCTTTTCTTAGCGTAAAAGATTCATATAATAATATGTTAAATGAAATTACTACCGTTAAAGAGCAGATACAAGAAACAAGAAGCAAAATACAGCAAAATAGCATACAGAAGAGTCAAGAAAAAGGCAAATCTCATTTAAATTTAGTCACCACTTATACTGACCTTGTTGATAATTTTAAACTTTGGGAGCAAAAATACGTTTTCAAATCTCCCATAAAAGGCATCGTTCAATTTTCTAGGTTTTGGAATAATGGTGAGTTTTTACAGGCGGGCGAACCTGTATTTACAATTGTCCCGGTAAAAAGCAAGGTATTGGGCCAGATGACCTTACCGTCTTCGGGGGCTGGAAAGGTTAGGGTGGGACAAGAAGTGATAATTAAATTAGATAATTATCCATACCGGGAATATGGCAGCATAAAAGGTAAGGTATTGTCAATATCATTAACTACAAATACTGTTAAAACTGAAAAGGGCGAGGCGGAAACATATTTAGTTAACGTTGATTTACCTGACGAACTAAAAACAAACTACGGATCAAAACTCGACTTTAAATACGAAATAAAAGGCACAGGCGAGATTATTACAAGGGATAGGAAATTGATAGAAAGGCTGTTTGACAACATGAAATATTCGGTAAATAAATAAAAATGCCTATAAAAAATAACCAATACATTCATTCTTATTGCAAATGCTTCAGATAAATGCGTCAATCGCGCTACACAAAGAAAGGATATGGTGTGCATACAGAACGCAGCATCTGTTTAAATTTGATGCAAAATCCTTTATTGCGGAATTAAATACGGGCTTTGATCCCTTATCAATAAAAAGACTTGTTGCAGAAAATGGAAATACCGCATTCGAAGACGTAAGGCTTTTTTCCGCTGGAGATCTATTGCTTGCTTTTTACACCTATTTTCCATATGCTCCCGGAGGCGGTTGGGAATGGAAATTTGGCGTTGGCCTTGGAATCGTTGACGAAGAAACAGGGGTCATAAAGACTCAGATTTCTCTGCGACATTTGGGTAGACGTACACATGAAAAAAATTGGTCACCTTATATAGTTGAAGGCGAGATTTTCATGATAACAGACTACGATCCATTTATTAGAGTAATAAAAATTGGGAATATGACCGGCGCCTTTAATACACATGAGGTTTATGTTTCTTTTTTAAAAACTAAGGGCTGGAAGTACGGTGAATTACGAGGGGGTACGCCATTGCTACAAAAACCAAACTCACGAGACGGCTTTTTTTACGGATTTGTTCATTCCTATCTAGTCAATGAAAAGGGATTTAAACGATATTATTATTATACCGCGGTTAGGTTTGAACACGCGAGTAAAAAAATGGATTTTTATCCAGAACCGCTAAGCTATGAGGACGATAGGCCGGATGCAAGCTATGAATTACTATGGAAATACAGCAATAATAAGTCGATTAAAGTAATTTTTCCGATTGGTATTATGCACCATGAAGACGGTGTTATGGTATCGTTCGGAAAAGATGATGTTGCTAGCTTCACCCAATATTTCACCTGGGACTTGATAACTAACTTATTTTAAAAGTTAAAGATGGTTAAAAACATTATTCATCAGATTACCGGTCCAAGGGCAAATGATTTTATAAATTTGTGTTTAAACTCATGGCATTTTTTAAAGGATCATGGCTTCGAGATTATTACATGGGACGACGAGTCCATCAAAAATTTCATAAAAGAAAAAGCTCCTTTCGCTCTAATGGCATTTGAACAAGCACGAAATCATGGTGAAGCATCGGATATTGCAAGATATTTGATAATTTATCATCATGGTGGATATTACGTAGATTGGGATATTAAACTCACTAGAATTGACTTATTTTTAAATTTACATAGGGAATTTAGAAATGGATATTTACTAATAGACCCGAAAACAGGTGTAATTTCATCCGAGCATTTTGCTGCTTCCGCAAATGAAGGGTATCTCTTGAAAATAACTCACGATATTATAAATACTTTTAACAACGGAGATAGACCGTTAATGGATACTCCCAGTTATTCTGGACCCAACAGGATGAAGGTTTCATTACAGAAACATAATGGTTCCAGACAGACCGTTATACCTATCAAAACTGTCTTTGAATACGATTATTGGGAGATTAAAAAAGCAGATGGAAAAGGTCGGTCTAAACCAATGATTCATTATTGGCTAAATACCTGGGTGCTGGCAAATCACGCAAAATATCCTATTACTAACCAATGATCAGGATTTTTTTTTTAAAGTGTGATGGTTTTACCCAGGTAATAGTCAATTATTTTGCTTCTGAAAACGACACTGTAACGAGCCTCGATCATATTGTTTTCCGATTTATTAAAGTTGGTAAGCGCGGTATTATAATCCAGGGAGTTTACCAAACCAACATCATAACGCTGCTTGGTAACATTCAATGCATCTTTATTAGCCTCGAATGTTTGCGTTGCCGATTGATATTGTTTCTCTGCCGATTGCAAGTCAAGCACCGCCTGTATGATGGTTTTGCTTAAATTATTTTTTGCTATCTGCGTACTTAGCTGTGCGTTCTGCAAGTTTAATTCGGCCTTGCGCACGTTAGTGCGGGTGTTAAACTGGTTAAAGATAGGGATCCGTATACTTAACCCTATGTTCTGATTAAAGTTATCACGAATCTGGCTAAAAGCCGAATAAGGGCCATATATAGACTGGTTAAAAGACGTAACTACCGATTGATTGGTAGCCTGTACTATACCAATTTGTTGGGTAATGGCTGTTTGCCCTATAACTTTTTGATTTAATCTATCAGAATAACTTGAAGCTAAACCGCCATATAAGCTAACCGTTGGGTAGTAACTACCCTTAGCTATTTTGATAGCCTGCTGATAGGTTTTTTGTTGAAATTCAGACAGGCGGATATCAGGGTTAACAGTCAATGCAGTTCTTACCACTTCGTTAGCATCATACACGGTTTGGATATTGGTAAGCTTGCTGATGTCCGGCCTTTCTACCTCGATAGGCGCATATGGGTCCATTTCCATATACTGTTTTAATATCAACAAAGACAGATCAAGTTGATTTTGTGTAGTAGTTAAATTAAAATTTGCTGTTGATACCTGCGCTTTAGATTGTGAAATATCGGCCAGTGTTTGGTTGCCCACTTTAAAGCTGATGTCTGACCGGGTTAAAGTTTGGTTGGCAATATCTATTTGTTGCTTCGCAGCGGTAACTAGGTCCTGGTTTGTTAGTATTTGCAGGTAATCTGTTACTACGCTTAAAACAAGGTCGTTTTTAATTTTAGCGGTTTGACCTTTGTTAACATCCAATAACAATCTGTTTTGGATGATCTGATTGCGTAATTGCCCGCCCTGGTAAACCGTAAATTGCAATTGCGCATTACCATTTACGTTTAATGATGTTGACGAAGTATAAGTAAATGAACCCGCAACCTGGCTGCGACCAAAGTTATAACCACCTTGCGTACTGGCATTTAAGTTTGGTAGTAAATTATTTTTTGCTTGTTGAAGCTCCAAACCACCTATAGACTCGGTAACCTGTGCTTGTTTTATGGTTAAATTATTTGCCAAAGTGCGGTCGACCGCACTTTGCAGTGTGATCTTTTCCTGTGCATTTACAGCAAGGCTTGCTAAAACTGTAAACAGCAGAATGGAAAGAGAATAATACATCCATTTATATATTTTCATAAAGTAGATAAGGTATATAGGTTGTTAAAAAAATACTATTTGAATAATTTATAAATAACAATAAACACTAGTAATTATACATAAATATGTATTTATGTATAATAAAAATTTACTATCTAATTACTCCTAACAGGTATTTTTCCAAGGCCCTTATGGCAATTTCCTTTTGGGACAGCTCTTGTTCAACACCGTAATTTTTTATTTTTTTTAATAGTGTTTTAGGTATCCACACATTCAGTTGCCCTTCTTCCTCTTTACCGGATATATTATTTTTTACCGGGTTTACTTCCTGAATAGGTGTTTTAGGTTCTTCGTTTTTTAAACGGTCAGCCAGGTTACCTAATTTATTTTTATAATCTGTCATTTTTTATAGATTTATGTATATGCAAAATTACATAATTATGTATTTACATAGTTATGTAATTTACTATTTCTTCTGCTAACGCTGTTATTTCTTCCTTTGCCTTACTATCCTCCCCACTTAACACCCCGCCGGTCATAGGCGACCTGGTGAAACTTACCCGGTCGTGAACAATGGTATTCATTAAAGGCACATCGAAACCTTTTAATAATTCCTGTACTTCCCCGGTTACGCCCGACCGGTGTTTTATCATATTTAATACAATACCGGCACCAAGCTTTGTATGTTTCAATTGCGCTTCTTTAACCAGGGCTACTGTTGAGCGGATGGCCATTACATCAAAAAAACCTGCTTTTGTAGGAATGAGTATATAATCAGAAATTAAAAAAAGTTCCGGCAACCGGTTTGAAAGATAGGGGGGCGTATCAATAATAATTAACTGATGTTCCAATTTTTTTATTTTTTTAAAATTATCCTCCTGTATAATGGATAATTCGGGTAAATCATTTTTAAGATCAGCTATACTCCCTTGCAGATCGGTATCCACTAAGGCAACCGTTAACTGATCCTGAAAACAAACAGCCAGGTTAAGAGCAAGGGTGCTTTTACCTACCCCTCCTTTTTGGTGCGCTATTGTAATGATTTTTCCCATAACCAAATATATACATAATTCTATATTTCTTCAATTACATAAATAAATAATTATACATTTATGTAATTACATAATTATGTAAATCAACATCTTTTTTATTTAGTGTAACAAATACCCGTATTCATCCCGATCATTGGCGGGTTCGTCCCGTAAAGCTTACTTTTTTTCAAATTCATTTTGCGACTAATTCTGAACTTATTTACAGCTATTAATATAGGCGGTGTCCAGTAATTTTAAATCGCTTTATATGGTTTCTTAGCCTATGTTATGGTGTACATATTTAACTAATTTAGATAATACCGGCTTATAGCTGCGACCAATTCTGAACTTTATAAATGTGCTTTATAGGTATCCCGTAAAAAGTGCGACCAATTCTGAACATTTTTGCGGCCGCGCCACCAGTATAAAATTGTTTTCGATCCCTTCTTCCAATTTTTCTTCACCTCTACCTGTCATTTTGGCATTTTTCAGAGCAAAAAGCACCTTAAATACTTATTTTTTTAATAGTTGATTAATCATTTGATTAATCATTTGATTAATTGTAGGCCTCCGTAACTAATACATAACCAATGCCTTACAAGGGTTTAGAGCGACTTATTCTGAACATTTTGGCGACCAATTCTGAACATTTTGGCGACTTATTCTGAACATTTTGGCGACCAATTCCCAACTCCTTAAAAACACCTGCAACCAATTCTGAACTTTTAGGCCTACTTTAACCAGTCATTTGATAAAAGAGATTGTAAGGCATAGGCTTTCTTGTCTTTTACCGGTTGGGAAGATTTATAGCTTTCCTCAATACGTTCTGAAACCTTTAATATCTTCATGATAATCACATCAGAAGATATATTTTCATTATCCAGTATGTGTGCAAGCTTCTGTAAGTCGCTATCCTTAAAGGCAAAATGTACGCTCAATAGGTTCACAATGGAAGCCCGTTGTTTGAGCATGGTTTCCTTAAATTCGGGTGTAATGATTTTGAAGTTCAGGTATAGCTCCTTTTGGCCCTCGGAATTTCGCTCCATTGTTTTAAAGCCGTCCACGTCGCAATTAAACCAACAGTCCGCTTTCTCAAACAGATCTGCCTGGGCTGGCATCAATACTTTCTTTTTAAAATCACTGAATTTGCTGTATGCATCCGGCTTGATGGCCAGCAGGTGTCTAAACTCTTTATAGGACATTCTGAACCCTCCCTTGCTCTTCCAGGAAGAGATCATCTGATAGATCCTGATCGTATAACTTGAATTGGCACCAAGGGCAACCTCAAGCATATAGCGGGTATATTGTTCAGCTCCTTTTTTTCCTTTGGGG
>NZ_JBHUON010000036.1:0-22843 GCF_042686155.1 Mucilaginibacter antarcticus
CAAGATAAATATTTGATATTCAGATATCTATATCAAATAAAACCAAATCCTTCAAAACAAAAAAGTCGGAAGATTAATCTTCCGACCATGACTGGCTCATAGCGCCTTTTCTGTTTAATTTTATGTGCTGTTGCTACACAGAGAAACTCTCGCCACAACCGCAAGTACGGCTGGCGTTAGGGTTATGAAAGTTAAAGCCTTTGCCGTTTAATCCGTCAGAGAAATCAAGTTCAGTGCCGGCCAGATATAAAAACGATTTCATATCCAAAGCCATGCGTACGCCTTTATCCTCAAAAAATTGGTCGCCTTTCTTTTCTTCGTTATCGAAGTCAAGATTGTAAGACAGGCCAGAGCATCCGCCGCCCTGCACAGAAACGCGTAGGAAATAGGAAGCGTCAAGTCCGGAGTCGCGCATCAGACCTTCTACCTTGCTTTTTGCTTTGTCAGTTACTGTTACCATTTTGTTAGATTGAGATGTTAGATCTGAGATGTTAGACAGAGAATATTATTCTCACGTCTCATAGCTCAATACTCACGTCTTAATTAGTGGTGTGATTTTTCCAATTCAATTGGCGCCATCCCGTTTTTAACACGAAAATCATTAATGGCTGCTTTAATTGCATCCTCTGCCAATACAGAACAGTGAATTTTTACCGGTGGTAAGGCCAGCTCTTCAACAATGTCCATATTGTCGATGCTCATTGCATCGTCTATAGACTTGCCTTTTAACCACTCTGTAGCCAATGACGATGAGGCGATAGCTGAGCCACAGCCAAATGTTTTAAATTTAGCATCAGTGATGATGTTGTCTTCGCCAACTTCAATTTGCAGACGCATAACGTCGCCGCACTCTGGCGCACCAACCAGGCCGGTACCTACCTTATGACTAGATTTGTCTAAGGTACCAACGTTACGTGGGTTAGTGTAATGATCAATTACTTTATCTGAATATGCCATTTTCTTAATGTTTTAATTGGTGAATTAGCGAGTGAGTGAAATTTATTTAATCACTAACTCTTCATTATATTTTAAATCAGATATCCAAATTCGACATCCAATATTTATCTTATGTTAGTGTTCTGCCCACTCAATAGAGTCAAGGTCAATGCCTTCTTTAAACATCTCCCAAAGTGGCGACATGTTACGTAGGTTAGTAACCGCTGTTTTGGTTACTTCAACAGCGTAATCAACTTCCTCTTCGGTAGTAAAGCGGCCTAAACCAAAACGTATCGAGGAATGTGCCAAATCATCAGACAGACCTAAACTTTTTAAAACGTATGATGGCTCTAACGATGCTGATGTACAGGCAGATCCTGATGATACAGCCAGATCTTTCATAGCCATCATCAAACCTTCGCCTTCAACATATTTAAAACTGATGTTTGCAACATGTGGCAAGCGATGGTCAACGTTTCCGTTTACATAGCTTTCTTCCAACACGGTTAAAGCGGTTTGAAGTTTATCGCGTAAAGCTGATAAGCGTATTGCTTCGCTATCCATCTCTAAACGGCATAATTCGCAGGCTTTACCCAGGCCCACAATACCCGGAACATTCAGTGTCCCAGAACGCATACCGCGCTCGTGGCCGCCACCATCCATTTGTGCGGTAACTTTTACACGTGGTCCTTTACGGCGAACGTATAAAGCGCCTACACCTTTAGGGCCATAAAACTTATGTGCCGATAAAGCTAACAGGTCGATACCATCAGTGTTAACATCAACTGGTATTTTACCAACTGCCTGTACCGCGTCTGTCATAAACAAAGCGCCGTGCTTGTGTGCTATTGCTGATATTTCTTTTATCGGTTGAATAACACCAATCTCGTTGTTACCATACATTACAGACACCAGGATAGTCTCTGGCGTCATAGCTGCTTCTAAAACAGCAAGATCAAGTAAACCATCTTCTTTTACCGGTAGGTAAGTAACTCGGCCACCTAGTTTTTCAACATGCTTGCAGGCATCTAAAACAGCCTTGTGCTCGGTAACCGTGGTGATAATGTGGTTCCCTTTTTCTTTATACATTTCAAACACACCTTTGATAGCAAGGTTGTCTGATTCTGTTGCTCCTGATGTAAAGATGATCTCTTTCTCTGTTGCGCCAATTAATTTAGCTACTTGCTCACGTGCGTAATCAACACCTTCTTCGGCTACCCAGCCAAATGGATGGTTACGGCTGGCCGCGTTACCAAACTTTTCAGTAAAGTATGGTATCATAGCTTCCAGTACCCGGGGATCCATAGGGGTCGTAGCGTTATTATCAAGGTAAATAGGGATATTCATATTTAATATATTAATAGCACAAAGATATGCAAACATTTTAATTTTAATCTAACCAATATAATGTAATACGGTCATCTTAAACTAATAATTTGAGTATAGCTTTATCCCTCTTATTTACTTAAGCTTAATAGCGGCTTCTGAAATCCGGGTTTTACCTCTTTGCTTTTTTGACAAATAGATAGCCACTGTGCGTATAAAAAGCGTAATTTTGTAACGTTTTATTAATGAAAATGGCAACAGTAAATTAATAGCTACCCTCATGAGCATCAGTCATAATAAAGATATCGGTACCAAGCAAAAAGCACTTGCCATTAACCTCGACCCTAAGATTTACGGGTCATTTGCCGAGATCGGTGCCGGTCAGGACGTAGCAGCCAACTTTTTCAAAGCCGGAGCATCGTCCGGCACGATAGCCAAAACCATGTCGGCTTATGACATGACGGTGTCTGACGCTATTTATGGCGCCCTCAAAGTAAAAAGGTATGTAAGCGAGTCGCGTTTGATGGCTATGCTTAACCACGAGTATAACTTACTGGTTGAGCGCCTGGCTGAGCAGCGTGGCGACAACACTACTTTCTTCGCTTTTTCTGATACTGTATCAACCCTTAACTACCATAAGACAAACGAAGCGCACGGCTGGATGGGCGTGCGTTTTCAACTGGAGCCCAACGGACCTTTTAACGATGTGGTACTGCACGTTAAGCTGTTGGATAACGACAGCAACCTGCAGCAACAAGCTGTTGGTGTACTGGGTGTTAACTTGTTGTATGCCTGCTTTTATTATAATGAGGTGCCCCCGGCTTTCTTATTGTCATTGATGGATGAGTTGAGCCGCGACCGCATACAGATTGACATGATCCAGTTTGACGGGCCAAGCTTTGAGAAGGTAGACAACCGCCTGATGAGCCTGCACCTGGTTAAGTACGGTTTCACTGACGCTGCTTTGTTTGGCCCCGACGGCGAGAATGAGCAACCGTCTGAGGCGCTGTATAAGAAACATGCTGTCGTTATTCGCGGACGTTTCCGGCCCATCATTAACGTGCATATGGATATGCTAAACACCGGCGTGAAGCAATTTATGCAAGAGCCGGATGTTGACACAAAGAACGTAGTGGTAATTAACGAGCTTACCCTGCAATCATTGGTAGAGCGGGATGCCGACCCGACTGCCGAGATTGACGAGAAGGACTTCCTTGACCGCGTAGACATCCTATGCTCTATGGGGCAAACGGTGTTGATCTCCAACTTCCATGAGTATTACAAGCTGGTTGCCTACTTGTCAAAGATAACGAGCCTTAAAGTGGGCGTAGTTTTAGGTTATCCTAACTTAGAGTACATATTTGCAGAAGAGCATTACAAAGACCTGCCGGGCGGTATCCTGGAGTCGTTCGCGACGCTGTTTAGCCGTAAGGTGAAGCTTTTTATATACCCTACGCTGCGTAACGGAGTGATTATGAACTGCCTGCGCTTTTACCCGCCTCCGCATTTGATTGACCTTTACCGCTACCTGATAGCTAACAATAAGATCGAGGATATCCGCAACTACAACGAGAACAACCTGCACGTGCAGACAGACATTGTACTGCAGCTTATTAAACAAGGCGCTGATGGCTGGGAGCAGTTTGTACCGGCCGAGGTTGCCGACATGATTAAAGCCCGCTGCCTGTTTGGTTACCCATGCCGGGTGGATACGCCACAACAAATAGGCGACGCTAAAGAAAGCGCCGCGACCGAGTAATGTTATACGCTTGGTGCGTTTGTTTCACATGCGTGTGACACAGATGAAACAAGTGAAACAAGATTTTGCATTAAGTTATTGTTAATGAGTTGTTTGTGAAAAATTAGTGAAACAAAATGAAACAAGATTTTTGCGTAAAGCATTGATTTTTAGGTTTTTGTAAATCTGTGTTTTTTTGCTTTGTGAAACAAAAATAATGCATTTACGCGCGCTTATACTTGCTTGTCATTTAATTCGCCATATTTGTTAATGAACAAAATAGAACATATTGGCATAGCCGTAGCCGACCTAAAAAGCAGCGGAAGCCTATATGAAAAGCTGTTAAATACCACTATTTACAAGTTAGAAGAGGTGCATTCTGAGGGTGTTAAAACAGCCTTTTTGCAAACTGGCCCTAATAAAATCGAATTACTGGAAGCGACATCTGCCGATAGCCCCATTGCTAAATTTATCGAAAAAAAAGGGGAGGGCATCCACCACATCGCTTTTGAGGTTGAGGATATCCTTGCCGAAATGGCCCGCCTAAAAAACGAAGGTTTCATTTTGTTAAGCGACGAACCTAAACCCGGTGCGGATAACAAACTGGTTTGCTTTGTGCATCCTAAAAGTGCGGGTGGGGTTTTGGTGGAATTGGTGCAGAGCGTATAAACACATGGTCTAAATGATTTTTCGATATCGTTGACGGATTAGTGAAAAATGCTTTGCTTTGTGTGTCTGACTATCAGGCGTTTTACCGTCCATGAATAAGATACTGACCCTAATTATTGTATTTAATTTCTGCCTGTCGGTTAACCTTGTCGCACAAACTAATCAAACAGTTAGAAACGGTGCAGTTACCAACGCTGTAAATTTTCCAGGTGGGTGTAGTTATACCTGGACCAATGATAATCCTGCAGTTGGCTTGCCGTCTGGTGGGATAGGCGATATCCCGGCATTTACAGCTGTCAATACGGGTTCGACACCAATTACGGCCACTATAAAAGCAACACCACTGCCCGGTAGTTGTAGCCCTATTACATTTACAATCACCGTTAATCCCGCACCATCGTTAACTATCAGCCCCATATCAGGTGATATCTTCGCCTGTTCAGGTTCAGCCTCGTCAACCGCACAGCAGTTTGAAATATCGGGTACTTATTTAACAGGAGACATTTCCGTGTCGGCACCTAACCGTTTCGCAGTTGGCACAACCTTAGATGGCGGGTTTAGTTCAGTTTTACATTTTACGCCAGTAAATGGTACTCTCGGTGTTACCACAGTATACGTAAGAGGAATCCCATCTAATACAATCATAAGTGGCAACATTGCAATTACCTCACCCGGAACAAGTACAAAATATGTCTCTGTTTCGGCTTTTACCGACGTCACACCAAAGGCAAATGCTTTACCAAATCTTAAGTTTAAGGCAGGAGACAGGGTGGGCGACATAGCTTTTTTAGGTACGGCCGATAAATACAGGTGGACAAACAGCACCCCCGGCATAGGTTTAGTAGCCGATGGGATAGGTACCCAAATAAGTTCTTTTACGGCCACCAACAATACAGATTTGCCAGTTGTAGCCACTATCACCGTAATACCGGTAAATAATTCAACATGCGAGGGCTTGCCTATATACTTTACAATTACAGTCGAGAATGACCCGGCGCTCACTGTTAGTACAATAAGTGGCGACATTACTGGTTGTTTAGGAGTAGCGTCTGGCAACCCGCAACAATTTGTCATCTCGGGCCGGCACCTAAAAGATGACGTTATTGTTACCGCGCCAGCGGGTTTTGAAGTATCTACAACAACAGAGCGCGGTTTTCGTAAAGAAGTGAAGTTATTACGTTTAAATGGCGTGCTTGCAAGTACAACTGTCTATATCCGGTCTGCAGATAATGCGGCGCTGGGCGCTAATAATGGCACTGTCACTATCACATCGCTTGATGCGCCTGATGAAACCCTTCTAGTCTCCTCGTTTGTTAACGCCACGCCGGTTGTAAATGCCGTAGCCAATCAACAAGTTAAAGCTAAAGCTTTAGTTAACCCGATAACTTTTAAGGGAACTGCTGACCGATACACGTGGACAAACAGTACACCATCAATTGGCTTGGCAGCAAGCGGTATAGGTGATATTGCCGCTTTTGAAGCAATAAATGTTACAGGCGAACCTGTAACGGCGGTTATAAATGTTGTGCCCGTTAATACTGCAGGTTGTAATGGGGCAATAATGTCATTTAGTATTGTGGTAGAGCCTACTGAAAAGCTGGCCGTAATACTGCCTAATACCTTTACCCCTAATGGCGATGGTATAAATGATACCTGGGTAATTGAAAATCTCAATCAATATCCCAAGGCTGTGGTAAAGGTGTTTAATCGCCTTGGTAGTGTTGTGTTTTATTCGCAAGGCTATCCTCAACCATGGAATGGTCGGTCGGGCAGCACCAATTTACCCGTAGGTAGCTATTATTATTTAATTGATACTAAGGAGGAGAAAGTTTTTTCGGGATATCTATCTATCATTAGATAATGGCATCATCTAACTGCCGATAAATTTTTTCAAAACACTTTCTACTTTTCAATTTAATTACTACATTTGCACCTCTTTTATAAGAAGATTATAACAATGAAAAAAGATCTGCACCCATCAAACTATAGATTAGTTGTATTTAAAGATATGTCTAACGACTATTCTTTTATGACTAAGTCATGCATCGAGACCCGCGAAACTGTACAGTGGGAAGACGGTAACGAATATCCTCTGATCAAATTAGAGATTTCTCATACCTCGCACCCTTTTTATACCGGTAAAATGAAACTGGTTGATACTGCCGGTCGTATTGATAAATTCCGTACCCGTTACAACAAAAACTAATTTTAGTTTTGTTAGTAAAATATTTACGAGTCCCGGCTTTGCAGTCGGGACTTTTTTTATTTTTGCGCCATGGCAATTATTCTTTTTGACGATAGCGCACACCTATCGCTTCTGCCCTTAACCTATACCCGCCCGGTTGCCGATCTCCGCATTGGTATTTTAACCATTGCCGAAAAATGGGCCAGGCATTTAGATACTACCTTTTCTTTTCAGACTCAACCGCACCTGCAAACTAAGTTTGCGCTTAAAAAAGGTGTTGATGATCTATATATCAACGGTTCTGTTTGCCCCGATGAAGGATTGACAGAGGCCATTACCCAGTTAAAGACAGGTGAAGCTTTAAAGCAAGGCGACTTTTTAATTGCAGCCAAAGCCGATCCCGCGGCTGACTTTACAACTATTGTTGATTACAGCCCTTTTTTTAACAGCCTCAAACATCCCGAAGATATTTTTAGCAAGAACGATATTGAGCTGCGCCGCGATTTTACGCTGATTACTAAGGGCCGCACCAGCGCTACCATAAGCGATACTAATACCATTATAGGCACTGAGTTTTTTGCCGAAGAAGGCGCTGTTGCAGCGTGCTGTACGTTCAATACTACTGGTGGGCCTATTTATTTAGGTAAACATACCGAGGTATGGGAGGGCAGCCATATCCGCGGAGCGTTCGCGTTATGCGACCATTCGCAGGTTAAGATGGGGGCCAGGATTTATGGCGCCACTACTATCGGCCCACATTCGCGCGTTGGTGGCGAGATCAGTAATGCCGTTATATGGGGCTATTCGTCTAAAGGGCATGATGGTTACTTAGGTAACTCCGTAATGGGCGAGTGGTGTAACATAGGTGCCGATAGCAACAACTCAAACCTGAAAAATAACTACTCGGAGGTTAAATTGTGGGATTATGCCACGCAGCGTTTCCGTAAAACGGGCTTGCAATTTTGCGGCTTAATTATGGCCGACCATGCTAAATGTGGTATAAACACCATGTTTAACACCGGCACGGTAGTAGGGGTTAGTGCCAACGTTTTTGGTGCCGGCTATCCGCGTAATTTTGTGCCTGATTTTGCCTGGGGCGGGGCACAGGGTTTTGAGGTTTACACCGTCAAAAAAATGTTTGAAACCGCAAAGCTGGTGTTTGAGCGCAGGGGTAAAGATTTTGACGAGTTAGAACAAGATATACTGAAGGCTGTTTTTGAACAGACGGAAGGTTTTAGACAGGTATTTAAATAGTTAATAGTGCTTGATCTACATATATAATCAACAAGAATCATAACAACTATGGGCTATCAGGAATGGGCCATAAACTAAACATAATCAAACAAAAATGAGAAAAAAAATTGTAGCCGGAAACTGGAAAATGAACCTTGACTATAACGAAGGTTTGGCCTTGTTTAGCGAAGTAGTAAATATGGTAAAAGACGAAGCAACCGGCACACAAGAAGTGGTAGTTTGCAGTCCATTTATACACCTGCACAGCCTGGTACAGCTGGCAAAAGGTTCTGCGAAAGTTTCTGTTGGCGCGCAAAACGCTCACCAGGCCGAAAGCGGCGCTTACACAGGCGAGATCTCGGCCAAACAAGTAAAATCTGTAGGTGCTGCTTACGTGATTTTAGGCCACTCAGAACGTCGCCAGTATTTCGGCGAGGATAATGCGCTTTTGGCTAAAAAAACC
Source organism: Mucilaginibacter antarcticus (assembly GCF_042686155.1). NCBI lineage: Bacteria > Pseudomonadati > Bacteroidota > Sphingobacteriia > Sphingobacteriales > Sphingobacteriaceae > Mucilaginibacter > Mucilaginibacter antarcticus. Next base: position 8,551 of record NZ_JBHUON010000036.1, read on the forward strand.
GATGTAGTGTTAGCTAATGACCTTAAACCAATATTCTGCATAGGCGAAACCTTGCAGGAGCGTGAGGCCAATGTTCATTTTGATATTATTAAAAGCCAGTTGCTTGAAGGCGTTGGCCATTTAGATGCTGCCGCGTTTAGCAAATTGGTGATTGCTTATGAGCCTGTTTGGGCCATTGGCACCGGTGTAACGGCATCGTCAGACCAGGCGCAGGAGATCCACGCGTTTATCCGTAAAGAAATTGCTGCTAAATATGATCAGTCGGTAGCGGATGCTACAACCATTTTATACGGCGGTAGCTGTAACCCTAAAAATGCTGCCGAGCTATTTGCTTGCGCGGATATTGACGGTGGTTTAATTGGTGGTGCGTCATTAAAATCAAGAGATTTTACGGATATTGTAAAGGCATTCAATTAATAGATTTGAGATGTTAGACGTGAGATTTGAGGTTTTTACGGTGTGATATCTATAATTAAAAGGGGGCAGTATGTTTAAATATTTGATTAAAATTATACTGCCCCCTTTATTTGCATTTTTTGCGTTTGCATTATTTGTAAAATACACGCCTTCTTTCCGTAGCGTAAACGGAATGCAGGACCTTGGCGAGTACACCACAGAGGGGCTTATAGCGTACTACAAGCTCTTCGCCCCGGGGCAAATTGCCATTGCTTTAATTACGCAGTGGCTGATAATGATGCCGTTGTGGAAAAAGATCTTAGGTAATCATAAGGCGGCTATCCCCATTTTTTTGATCATGCTGTTAATATGCTTGCTGACTGCTTTTGGCCTGGCTTATATTATTTGGGATCCCGCTACTCCGCAAAGCAGCTTTATTAAAATCGGCCTGTTTATGACCGGCGTACAGGCGTTTTATTGGATAGTGAATTTTTTAACGCTCTACCTTTTAGATGTTAAAGCCTTTAATGCAAATAAGCCGGTTACCGAACCTGAAATTTAATTATGAATTACTACGAACTTACCTTTACTATAGATAACGCCGAGGATTATCAAAAAGACCTGCTGATTAACGCCCTGGGCGAGATTGGCTTTGATACTTTTGAAGAGATAGAAACCGGTTTTAAAGCATACATCCCCGAGACTGATTTTAAAGAGACATCGATCACAGAATCGCTGGCGCCGTACCAGGATATGTTTGTATTTAGGCATGATATAAAACTCATCCCGCAAAAAAACTGGAACGAGGTATGGGAAAGTAATTTTGAGCCTATCTCAATCGGCGATTTAGTGTTTGTACGCGCTACCTTTCACCAGCCAAAGCCCGAGTATAAGTACGAGATCGTGATTGACCCTAAAATGGCTTTTGGTACCGGGCACCACCAAACTACCGCCATGATGCTGCACATGATGTTGGATAACGACTTTGCCGGTAAAACGGTATTAGATATGGGTTGCGGTACGGGCATATTAGCTATTATGGCGGCTAAATTAAAGGCAAAGAGTGTAGTTGCCATTGATTATGATCCGGTATGCTTTGATAGTACAATCGAGAACGCGCAGCTTAATCATGTCGATAATATCACGGCCCTATGTGGTTCTAAAGAAGCTATCCCTGCCGAACAGTACGATACCATATTGGCCAACATTAACCGTAACATCCTGCTAGACCAAATGGCGCGCTATGCCGAAGCTTTAAAGCCAGGCGGCGAGATTTATTTCAGCGGATTTTATGAGTCGCCGGACCTGGATATTATCAAAGTTGAGGCTGCTAAATACGGTATGAGCTACGTATCGCACAAAAAAGATAAAGAGTGGGTGGCTGCTAAGTTTGTGAAAGCGTAAATTTATTGAACCCATCTCAATGCGTTATTGTAAGAGCGTTGGCTGATATCCCTTGCCAACCCAACCCTTTTTACGTTTATTTGCACCACAAAAGCATCTAACACATGAGGGTACATTTTATAGCGATAGGCGGTGCCGCAATGCACAACCTGGCCATTGCACTGCACAAAAAAGGTTTCGAAGTAACAGGATCAGACGATGTGGTTTTTGAGCCATCAGCATCGCGGTTGGCTAAGCATGGCATACTGCCTGCCGGGAACGGTTGGTTCCCTGAAAAAATCAGCACTAATCTGGATGCTATTATCCTGGGTATGCACGCCCGCATTGATAACCCCGAACTGTTAAAAGCGCAAGAGCTGGGCATAAAGGTATACTCGTACCCCGAGTATGTTTATGAGCAATCAAAAGATAAATTGCGGGTAGTAATAGGGGGGAGTCATGGCAAAACCACCATCACATCAATGATATTACATGCCCTGCAGCAAGCCGGTAAAGATTTTGACTACCTGGTGGGCGCGCAGTTGGCTGGTTTTGATACCATGGTAAAGCTCACAGCAGAAGCGCCCATTATGGTAATAGAAGGCGATGAGTATTTGGCTTCGCCGATTGACCGCAGGCCAAAATTTCACTTATACAAAGCTAACATAGGCGTCATCAGCGGTATAGCCTGGGATCATATCAATGTGTTTCCTACCTTTAAGAATTATACAGATCAGTTTAAGATCTTTATTGAAACCATTCAGCCCGGCGGTACGCTTATTTATAGCCAAACTGACGCTGTTTTAGAAGAAGTTGTTGCCGAGGATAGCTCTGCCGTTAAAAAACAACCTTACACTTTACCAGCGTATAAAATTAATAACGGCGTAACTACTGTTTTGCATAATGGTGAGCAATACCCGCTTGAAGTATTTGGCGACCATAATTTGCTCAACATCGAGGCTGCTAAGCTCGTCTGCCAGGGCCTGGGCATCAGCAACGAAGATTTTTACAAACACATTACCACGTTTAAGGGAGCGGCCCGCAGATTAGAGCTGGTTGGCAAAAGCGACACTGCGACCGTGTTTAAAGATTTCGCGCATTCGCCGTCGAAGTTAGCGGCTACTATGCAAGCGGTAAAGGCCCAGTTTCCGGACAGGAAATTGATTGCCTGCATTGAGTTACACACTTTTAGTAGTTTAAATAAAGATTTTCTGGAGCAATATGCCCACACCATGGACAAAGCCGATGAGGCCATTGTGTTTATTGATAAGAAAACGTTTGAGCAAAAAAAGATGGAAGCCTACCCGGCAGAGGTGGTAAAAGAAGCTTTTGCTAAAAATGATCTTACTTTTTTTGATGACCCCAACGCCTTATTGGCGCAATTACAAAGCCTGAAATTAGCCAACGCTAATTTGTTAATGATGAGCTCCGGGAACTTTGGAGGGATTGATTTAGTGGAGCTTAAAAATAAAATATTGTAATAATAGTTTTAAATAAAAAATAATATTAACTTTATTAACTATTGAGAAACCCTTACCCTATACAAGAAACCTTAAAAATGAAGTCATTAGGAAAAAAAATCAGACTGTTACGCCATCAAAAAAGTTGGAGTCAGGAAGATGTAGCCAAAAGGTTAGATATTTCTATACCTGCTTTTTCTAAAATCGAAACAGGTATTACGGATATTAACTTATCACGCCTGGAGCAAATTTCAAACTTGTTTGAAATGTCGGTAGTGCAATTGCTTACGTTTAACGATTTGGAGCAAGAGCAAAAATTTGTTAACGAGCTGGATGTGGTTAACAAAAAACTGACTGACCGGGAGGTTGAGATCATTGAACTGCAAAAGAAAGTTATTGAGCTTTTTGAAGAGTTAAGACACAGCAAAGTTACGGCTTAGCGCTGTTTACAGTTAATAAAAGGCTTAATGCAACAATTAGAATGTTGTATTAAGCCTTTTTCGCTTTATGTTTTTTGCTGTCGCTATGGTTTAAAATATCTTACGCATAGTGGCATGCTTGTTTCCGAACGTGGCCCCCATTGATTTATGCAGCGACATCATCTTGTCGTTAAAATCGCCTACCCAAGATAGTTCCATTATATCATAACGTTTTAAAGGCAAAACATAATATTTTAGCTTAGTAAACAAAGCCGACTCCAGGCCATGGTTTTGAAACTTTTGCTTGGTGCCCATCACAATGGCGCGCATACGTTTAACGCCTTTCCATCTGCGGTATAAAAATATCAGTTTGCCTATCGTGTCAAGCTTTCCTTTTAGTGGTTTAAGCATCTCGTTAGCATCGGGTAGTACAATGTTAAATGATGCAGGTTCGCCATTTACATAGGCAAACCATATCAGTTTTTCGTCCATTATGGCTTTCATTTTGCCAAAACTTTCAAGTATTGTCTCGTAATTTATAGGTGCAAAGTTGTCAAAGTCTTTCCAGCCATCGTTATAGATCTCTATAAAGTCGGCAGCAAATTTTTCTATTTCAGAAACCTTAAAATGCTTAAACTCATAGCCCGGCTTCTGTGCTACCCAATTAGCAATTTTCTCAAACCGTTCCGGGAAGGGTTTATTCACCTCTACATGATTAGTGATCTGCTCATACATGGTAGCAAAACCATAGTTTTCAAACAGCGCCTTATAATAAGCCGGGTTGTAATTCATTCCGTACGACGGCGGCGTGAAACCCTCAATCAATAAGCCCCAATAGGTATCGTTCTCGCCAAAGTTTATTGGGCCGTCCATAGCTTGCATACCGTTTTCTGTAAGCCAGCTTTTAGCGGTGTCAAATAATAGGTTGGCAGCGTTTTGATCATCAATGCACTCAAAAAAACCAACTCCACCGGTAGTTTGCTCGTAGTTAAATGCTTTTTTGTTGTTGATGAACGCGGCAATACGGCCGATTAGCTGCCCCGAATTGTCCTTCAAGATCCAACGGGTGCATTTGCCAAATTGGTGAAAGTTGTTTTTCTGCGCATCAAAAACCGCACTAATATCATTATCCAGCGGGCAAACCCATTTTTGGTCGTTTTCATAAAGCCTGCGGGCTGTATCTAAAAATGCCTTTTCGGTAGCCTTGTCTGTAACTTCTGTTATCGTCATCAACGTTTGAAATAAAAAAAGCACCCAAAAAGTTTCGGGTGCTTTAATAATTATACTTTATAAAAGTTAAAAATCTTCGTCGTCGTCATCCTCGCCAAACTCGTCAAAGCCAAGGTCGTCTAACGGGCCGTCAAAATCTTCATCTTCATCCACGACCTTCTTTTTTGGCATTGTTTCCAAATCGTCATCATCGTCATCTGCTTCCGTGTTTTTCGGAATGTTTTTGTCTGCAATTTTTTTTGGAGCTCCCATGCGGTGAATGTATTTGTGATTGAAATTGGTTAGCTTAAACTAGTTTAATTTTGTGTACTTAGGGTTGGTTATCTTTAGTAAAAATAGCTAAAAATCATTTTTAAAGAAAAAACATTTAAAATTTATTCCATCTGCTCACCTATTGCTGTTTCTGCATCATTAAGTTCTTTAATATGAGGTAATTCTTTAATGTCATTTATGCCAAAATAATCCATAAAGAGCGGGCTGGTGCCATACAAAATAGGTTTACCAAGGCCGTCGGACTTGCCCATAATGATAATTAACTCTTTTTCCAGCAGTTTTTGTACAGAGTAGTCGCAGTTTACGCCGCGTATTTGCTCCACATCCGTTTTAGTAACCGGTTGTTTGTAGGCAATAATAGACAGGGTCTCTAAAGCCGCTTGGCTAAGCTTCTTTTTTGATCGCTGCAGCTGCAGCATACTAATTACCGGGTGATATACTTTTTTGGTTAAAAACTGGTAGCCATTATTTAATTGTACCAACTCAATTGCAAACTCATCGGGCTGATATTTCTGTTTGATGCCCGCTAAAGCTACATCAACTTCCTCAGTAGAAAAATCGCGCTCAAAAGCAGCCTGCAGGCAGTACAAGATCTCCTCTACACGGATACTTTGTTCTGAAGCAAAAACCAGAGCTTCTATATACAATTCTGTATTATTCATTATGCGATAAAAGTAACATTCCCCACAGATGTAACAAGTTTATTTAAAAGTAATTACCTAATTATACTTAAAACCTATTGTGCTCACACAGATTAAGTGCTATTGCTATCAAATACGGCATCAAATCTAAATTATGGTACGCTTATTGCTTTATAATGGTAGTTATCACATTACCAAAATTTTAATAAACGCCTAAAATTTTAATAAAATATCAATAATTCCTATCAGGAATGATAATCTATTAACAAAATGAAAACTATCCCCGCCCTGCTACGTAGGTTAAAAAGAACGGCGGCCTGCAAATGCTTCCATACAACTAACAACATACAAATAAAATAAAACAACCAATCAATTTACTTTATGAAAACAGAAACACAACACGAAAGTGAAAGCGTGAATATGGCCCGGAGGTCTTTTTTACGTTATGCAGGAGCAGGTGTGGCCGCCGTGGGCGTACTCTCTGCAGCGTCTTGCCAAAAAAAGTTTGATGACTACAAAGGCTTTGATCCAAACATGGGCAATAACAGTGGTAAAATTGACATCGGCGCCACAGGCGACCTTGCCATTTTAAACTATGCCTACGCACTTGAGCAATTAGAAGCAGCTTTCTACATCAATGTAATATCAAAAATGTATACCGGTGCAACTTCCGAGGAAATTGCGTTGTTAACAGACATCCGCGACCATGAGGTTGGGCACCGCGAGTTTTTTAAAGCAGCATTAGGTCCTAACGCTATCCAGGCTTTAACGCCAAACTTTAGCGCTATTGATTTTTCAAACAAAACTCAGGTATTAGCTGCCGCCAAGGCGTTTGAAGATACCGGTGTTACTGCTTATAATGGCGCAGGTTATTTAATTAAAAACCCAACTTATTTGCTTTTGGCTGGTAAGATAGTTTCTGTAGAAGCACGTCATGCTGCTTACATACGCAATTTGGTTTCTATAGGTAGTTTTGCCGATAGCTCAATACTAGACGCAAACGGTATGGATAAACAACAAACTATACCTCAGGTTTTGGCTATAGCAAATACCTACCTGACAACAAAAGTGAATGCAGCTAGCTATGGTTACACAGTATCTTAAAAACAAACAGTCATGAATTTACTAGGAATAATAGAAGAAATAAGCAAAGCAGATCCGGAATTTGAAGATAGAATCAATCCGCGTCGTGCCGCTATTAAAAATATAACAAGCTTTGGTTCAAAGGTAGCCGTGGCCGCTTTACCATTTGCCTTTAGTACTTTATTTAAAAAAGCATACGGACAAACAGCTACACCATCTGTAAATGACGTTTTAAACTACGCTTTAAAGTTAGAGTATCTAGAAGCAGCATTTTACAACGCAGGCGTAGCGTCAACCTTAGCTTTCTCGTCAACAGAAAAAGCTTATTTGGTATCTATCCAAGGACATGAAAATGCGCACGTTGCTTTTCTAAAAAGCGTGCTGGGCGCAAATGCCGTAGCTCAAACTACGCAAGGTACCAATGGTGCTTATGACTTTACCGGCGGTTATAATACAACTACCAATACAGTTACAGGCACAGGCCCTTTTACTACAGTTTTAACCAGTGTTGATACTTATCTAGCCGTTGCCCAGGCTTTTGAAGATACAGGCGTACGTGCTTATAAAGGCCAGGCCGGTAACCTTTTAGGTAACCAGGTAGTATTAACTGCTGCATTGAACATTCACTCGGTTGAAGCCCGTCACGCGGCAGCTGTTAGAGAGTTGCGTCGTAAAAGAGGTGCAAGTACTACCAAACCATGGATAAGCGGTGCTAACGATACTGGCATAACTGCGGTAAACGATAACTACAAAGGCGAGGACAATGTTATACAAGGTGGTGTTGACATTACTACATTATCAGCCGTAAGTGGTAGTACTTCAACCCGTATTGCTACCGAAGCATTCGACGAAGCTTTGAGCATGACCGAGGTAGTAAACCTGGTTAAGATTTTCGGTGTAAAGTAAATTGATATCTAAATACCCGTTTATTAAAAACGCCCCGGCAATATTGTCGGGGCGTTTTGCTTTTTAGTAGGTTATTACCTGCTCTTCTAATTGGGCAGGCAACTCTCGCCACTCGTATTTTTGGTTACGTAGCTGTGGCTCAAATCCGGCAGCTATGATGGAGTCTTGTATGCCCTGGGCGGTAAAGCGATGCGGTGCGCCCGCTGCAGATACCACGTTTTCTTCTATCATGATAGAGCCAAAATCATTAGCCCCGGCATTTAAGCATAGTTGAGCTACCTGCTTACCTACCGTTAACCATGATGCCTGTATGTTTTTTACGTTTGGCAACATAATACGGCTTAAAGCTATCATACGAATATATTCGTCGCCGGTTATATTGTTGGTGATGCCACGCACTTTGCGTAATAACGTACCATCATCCTGGAAAGGCCATGGGATAAAGGCGGTAAAGCCATAATGGCCTTCAGGCTTTTCAGATTGTACTTCGCGGATCCAAACCAGGTGCTCAAAACGTTCTTCTATAGTTTCTACATGGCCAAACATCATGGTTGCAGACGTTGGCAGGTTAAGTTGATGTGCCGCACGCATAACATCCAGCCACTCTTTACCACCGCACTTACCTTTTGATATCAGGCGACGGACACGATCATTCAAGATCTCGGCACCCGCACCCGGTAATGAGTCAAGGCCGGCTTCTTTCATAGCCCTCAGTACATCAATATGGCTCATGTTTTCCAGCTTGGCAACGTGAGCTATCTCCGGCGGACCTAACGAGTGCAGCTTAAGCGCAGGATAAAGTCCTTTTAATTGTTTAAACAGATCTACATAAAACTGCAGACCCAAATCAGGGTGATGACCGCCTTGCAGTAATAACTGGTCGCCGCCGAAACGGAAGGTTTCCTCAATTTTTTGTTTATATGTTTCAATGTCGGTAATGTAACTGTCCTCGTGCCCGGGGCGACGAAAGAAATTACAGAACTTGCAATTGGCTATACAAACGTTAGTGGTATTAACGTTACGGTCAATTTGCCAGGTTACTTTACCGTGCGGTACTTGTTTTTTACGTAGTTGGTTGGCTACGTACATTAAGTCGGCAGTAGGGGCATTGTGGTATAGGTAAACACCTTCCTCAATACTCAAAACTTCAAACCGCGAAGCACGCTGTAACAGATCGGCAGTATTCATATTGCAAATATACGTACCAGTTAGTTAAAGCCGAAAGGTAAAAGGCGAAAGGTGTTGCTGTGGTGACAGATGGTCTAAATTGATTAGCTATAATCAAGCATCAACTACTACACCTTTCTCTAACTTCAAAACTTTGTCTACACTTTCCGGTATCTCATGCTGATAATGGGTTACATAAATAAGTGTTACATCACTCAACTCGCAAATGGTATCTACTAAAGTTTTAAAGTGTTGTTGCTGATGCGCATCCATGCCCTGGCAGGGTTCGTCAAAAATGAGTAGCGGAGGATTTTTTACAAGGGCGCGGGCCAACAGGCACAGTCGTTGCGCGCTGGCCGGGACACTCCTTAATAAAACACGGGCATACTGGTCAATCTCTAAAGCTTTCATCCAGCGTAATGCTATAGCTGCCCTGTCTTTATTACTGGGTCTGAACAGTCCAAGGGTATCATAATAACCAGACTCTATTACTTGCAGGCAGCTGTTATCCGTAGGGAAATACTGGTGCAGCTCTGGCGATACAAAGCCTATCCGCTTTTTAATATCCCAGATGCTTTCGCCGGTGCCGCGGCGTTTGTCGAATAAAATAATATGGTTAGCATAAGCCTGCGGGTTATCGCCGGTAATTAAACTTAACAGCGTTGATTTACCTGCACCGTTATGGCCCAGCAATGCCCAACGTTGGCCTTGGGTAACTTGCCAGTCTACATTATTAAGTATAACATTATCGCCATATTTGATATGCACTTGCTGCATACAAATGATTTGCTGAAAACTTTCGGGAGAGGGATGGATATTAAGCAGCGATCGTAGTTCGTCCTTGTCAACACTATCTGCCAATTGGGGCATCACCACCGAAGCGTTAAATTGGGTTTTAGCAATTGTATGGATGATAGCACCTTGCTTTAATACGGCTACTTTTGTTATTGCGTCAGGTATTTCATAGGGCGAAGTTGCCATTATTATCGTTATGCCCGATGCGTTGATCTCGCTAATAATATCATTAAACTCTTTACGGGTCTGTACATCAAGCCCCGTAAGCGGACTGTCCATCAATAATAAAACCGGATTTTTTAAAAGCGCCGCGGCAATCCGCAAACGCTTGGTTTCGCCGTTTGATAATTTTATCAGTTGTTTATGGCTTAGCTTGTCTAGTTTAAGTGTGGTTATGATTTTATCAAAATGCCAGTATTGATTTGGTTGTGGTGTGGGTTTTATGGTATGGAGGTATTGCTCAACTGTAAGGGCATCTTCGCTGTCCATAGAATTATAACGCTGCTGGTAATAAAAATCACCGGTATTGCTAAGGTTTTTAAAATGATGCCGGGCCTCAACCATGGCTATCAATTTATGATAAGTTAAATGTTCCGGGTTACCGGGGTTATGGTGCAGGTAATCGTCAAAAAAGTGATAGTTAACTTCGCCGCCGATGATGTTTAAATTGCCGGCAATAGTTTGCAGCAAGGCGCTTTTACCTGAGCCACTCTCGCCAACCAGTGCCCAATTTTCGCCTTTATTAATGGTAAAGTCGAGATTCTGGAATATCATAGTATTCAAAAACCTTACGGTGATGTTTTGTGCCGTAAACAGGGTAGATGCCATGGCGTAAAAGTAACCATCTGTGTTAACTAGCCCAACTATTAGCTATTTTTCTGAAAAAATTGATGGTGGTGTAGGCAATGCTATACACGGCCGATGCGCTAACAATTGTTAGCTAAGCTATTTTTGATACGTACACAGATAGGCCCAAATATTGTAGGGGTATAATAAAACATATAACCATGAAAAAATTAAACCTTTCCCTATTAGTATTAGCAATCATATCGCTTAGCGGATGTGAAGTTATTGGCGGTATTTTTAAAGCCGGAGCCTTTGTGGGCATATTAGCCGTCGTTGTTGTTATTGGCGCTGTAGTTTGGATTTTATCGTTATTTAGAGGCAGGAGTTAATTAATAGTTGCATATTTGAAATTAATTTTATGATTAGTTAAAGTTGGCCCGCTTTTAGATACATCTGTAATAACAAACATCTAGAAATAATGGAAAATAACAAAGCAATCATCGAAACACTGAACGACTTAATTCAGATCAATAACGACCGTATTAAAGGTTTCCAAAACGCCGCAGAGGAAGCTAAAGACGATGCCGATTTGGTAACTGTTTTTAATAATAAAATAGTAGAAAGCCAAATGCTAAAGGCAACATTAGCGCAAGAAGTGCAGGTATTGGGCGAAACTGCCGAGACTGGCAACAGTATTAGCGGTACTATACACCGTACCTGGCTTAAAGTAAAAGCGGACTTTACTGGTCATAGCGAACGTACAATACTAGAAGAATGTGAGTTTGGCGAGGATGCTATCAAAAAAGCCTACCAGTCGGCTTTAGAAGAAGAGCAGTTACCGGCTTACCTGAGGGATATATTGAATGATCAGAAATTGATCATCGATCAATCACACGACGAGATTAAAGCTTTAAGAGACTCAAAGGCTGAATAATCAGGCTTGACGAATTAAGCTGAAACAAAAAAGCCTCCCGAATTTTCGGGAGGCTTTTTTGTTGAAAAATGCAATAATTACATTTTTTTAGTTGTGTCAACCATAACTGTATCAACAACAGTAGTATCAACTTTAGTAGTATCAACAATTGTAGTGTCAACTTTAGTAGTATCAGTACCTTCAGTTGATGAACCTTTACAAGCTACGAAAGAAGAAACAACTAGAGCTAAAGCAGCGATTTTGAATGAATTTTTCATGTTTTAAAATTTAAAAGTGACTATATAGTTTTTACATTAATACAACAAAACAGAAAAGGTAACCCACTATTTGTAAAAATATTTGCAACCTTTTAATAAAAAACTAATAATCAGCTATAAACAATGCAAAATTAATTTTTTACGTGTCTGTTTCAGTACTGATTAATACGCGTAATTGTGAAAGGTAACCCTGTTAGTCAAAAAAAATAAAATAAAAAGGCAAGCCTGTGTTGGCCTGCCTCATATATATATTAAAAAGGTATCGTGGGTTAGTGCTTAACCTCAATAATTTTTGTTTTGGTTTGTGTTTTAGTGGTTGTAATAGTGGTGTCTTTCTTTAAAGTGTCCGGCACCATACTATTAGTATCCGGTTTCAGGGTGTCAGTTATTGTAGTTATAGTTGATGAGTCTATATGCGTAGTATCGTTTCCTGATTTACCATCGCCGCTGCATGCAGCAAACGTAGTTGATAAAGCTACCACCGCTAGGGCGTTTCTTAATACATTTTTCATGATTGTTTGGTGTTATTTTAAAGTATCTGTTATTAACGTGGTGTTAAAGCTCCAACATTGAACCTTTAAAATTGTTTTTTTAAGTGCTTGCTAATGAAAACGTTATTTACCCGGCTTGTTACCGGGTATAAATTAATAAAACCCGTATCTGTTATTTGATTAATTTAGATTTTTATTATCACCATGGGTTACTATTTGATTTTAATGGTATTAAGTAATGTATATAGCTAGTGAGTAAACAAATAAAAGATACAGCGCCAACAGACAGCGAGGTTATTCTTGGGATACTAAACAACTCGGAAAGTGCTTTAAAGAAATTATATACAGCATATTTTCCGATGATATTGCAACTGATTATCAATAACAATGGCAACGAGGACGATGCGAAGGATGTATACCAGGAGGCTATTATAGTTCTTTACAATAAGGTTAAGGCCGGCGATTTCGAGCTAAGCAGTAAGCTTAAAACTTACATATATGCTATATGCCGCAGGCTTTGGTTAAAAAGGTTGACACAGCTTAACCGCTATGCAGGCGATATTCGTGATTTTCAGGAAGTTTTGCCCATAGAGGAGGAGGACGCCGACCTGCATAACGACCGGAATATACAGTTTACCAAAATGGAGGGCGCGCTTAAGTTATTAGGCGAACCTTGCAAAACCATCATGGAAGACTTTTATATACACAACAAATCAATGCAGGATATCTGCGAACGTTTTGGGTATACCAATGCAGACAACGCCAAAACGCAAAAATACAAGTGCCTGCAAAGGCTGAAAAAATTGTTTTTTCAGCAAAATTAACAAGAAGTACAAAAATGAGTGAGAACCAGCTTTTAGAAAACATTGAACGTTACCTTAACGGCGAAATGAAAGCCGATGAGCGTAAAAAGTTTGAAGCGTTGCGGAAGGAAAATGCTGAAGTTGACGGGAAGGTAGTAGAACATAAGCTTTTTGTTACCCTGTTAAAACAATACGGCGAGCGCGTGGAACTGGAGAGTCGTTTAAACGCTATCCATGATGAGATTGATGTACATACATTAACAGATAACCTGATGATGCATCCTAACCGGATTGTTCAAATGTGGCGTAATCATCATTCAAAAATTTCTGTTGCGGCATCTGTAGCTATATTTGGCGTGTTAACCTTTATGGCTGTCACCGGTAAATTTACTACTAACGACAATCGTAATATTGAGCAGTTGAAAAACGAGGTTAATCAACTCCATAAATCAAATAATAACTTAAGCCGCTCAATTAAGGCTATTAAGTCTGAGCAAGGCAAAACTACAATAGTTGATAAATACAGCGCCAGCGCTACCGGTTTTGCAATCACCCAAGATGGTTTAATTGCCACCAACTACCACGTTGTACGTGATGCTAATGCGGTTTATGTGCAAAACGCCGACGGTGCTACTTTTAAAGCGCAGGTTTTATACACCGAGCCACAGCACGATATTGCAATATTGAAGATCACCGATAAGTCTTTCGAAACATTGGGTACTATACCATATACTTTTAAGAGATTAGAAGCTAATGTAGCCGATCAGATTTCAACCTATGGTTACCCTGATGGTTTCCCTGCTTATGCGCCAGGTTCACTATCCTCACTTTACGGCCAAAACGGCGATTCTCTACACTATAAAATTACCATGCCTATCAACCCTGGTAACAGTGGTGGTCCGCTTTGGGATAAACAAGGTAATATTATAGGTATAACCGACTCTAAAGAAGCTCAATTTGAAGGCCAGCACTTCGCAATTAAGGCTAAGTACGTGATGGATGCTATCAAAAACATCCCAAGCGACTCGCTAAAAAACAAAATTACTTTACCCAAAAAGAATATGCTGACCGGTTTAACCGATGCTCAAAAGCTAAATAAAGCCAAAAACTTTGTGTTTATGGTAAAGGTGTTATAATTTGACAATATCTTATAATAAAAAAGGCGCTGTAAAGCACGAATGGTCGGAAGAAATTCCGACCATTTTTATGTTTTGAAAAACAAACCCGGGTCTCCGCCGCATTGCACAACGATCAGGGCTATAGCGAGGT
>NZ_JBHUON010000037.1:0-21847 GCF_042686155.1 Mucilaginibacter antarcticus
AAATAAATCTGAACAAAAAAACGACCAAGTAAAAGTTACCTTTTCTCTTGATCGCTTCTCGTAATACGTTTTATTGAATTACTTTTTCAGTGTCCTCCTTTTATAGTAAGGGGCTTTTTGTTTGACAGGATTTTCTGAACATTGGCCTGCTATCAGGCAATAAGTGCTACCATAGTTAGCGTCTTTTGGAATAGCATAACAAAGCCCTTGCTATTTTGCGCGAGTCTGTTTACATTGGGTACATCAATCAAACCTTATGTACCTACATCGCCTTAAACTCTTCATACTCTTAACCGTACTTCCTTTCATCAGCCTAGCGCAGTTAACGCCGCGCAGCAAGCAAATTATTGCCGATGCGCAAAAGGTAGTCAAAGCTTACCATGCCGGTGCGCCTAAAGCCAACAACGTGGTTAAGGTGGTGTACTTTCATGGCCGCGACCGCGAGACCCTGGCTAATTGGGAGGCACGCCTGGATAGAGTTTTAACTGCTGTCGACAGCTTTTACAGGGACGAGTTTAAGAAAGCGGGTGTTGATGGGGGCGGTGTTAACTTTGAGCGGACCGGAAAAAAATATGTCATCACCGTTATCCGTGGCGACAACGATTCTAAAAGTTACGACGCAAACTCGGGCGCGCAACTTCAGGCCGAGATTATGAAAAAGGCGGGCGGAAAAATCGATTTCGCTAACGATCATGTATTGACATTAACGGGGCTTACTTATGTACGCAACGATGGCGTTTTTGTGTTCCACTCGCCTTACAATGGTACCGGCTCATCAGAGCGGGGCGCCTGCTACGCATCTGACAATGAAATGCTCGACCCGCGCTTCCTGACTGACAGAACCACGCGCATGAAGTTTTCTGAACGGGCCGGAATGTTAAAAGACTGCCTGGTAGCCGAGTTTAATAGCTGGTACATTGGCGGCATAGCGCACGAAATGGGCCACATGTTTGGCCTGTATCATGACTTTGGTAACCCTGCCGAGCTGCGCCCCAACACGATAGCGCTAATGGGCGAATTCGGCAGCCGCCATTTCGACGATTATCGTTGGGGCGGTCCGCAAACCTCGCACCTATCGGCAGCGGGTATCTTGCAACTGCTGAGTCACCCGGTGTTTACCCAATCGCGCAAAGAAATTAATACTCACAAATGGCTGTCTGTAAGCGATTTGCAGTTTGAGAAGCAAGACAGTAGCATACTGCTTAAAGCCAATGTGGAAGCCGACGACATGCCTTACGGGCTTACCGTGCTGATCCATCCGTGGAACATGGACGAATATCGTAACGAGAGTAGCATATACACCTTATCGTCGGCAGGCCAAATTGAAATTCCGTTGCGTAACCGGATTAACGGTCTTTACCGAATGACGATGCTGTTCATTTTCCCTGGCGGTGCAGTACAACCTGTCTTCAAATTTTTTAGTGTTGGCGATGACGGGATAAAAGTGCTCAGCGTGCCCGGGCAGGGTTTAGTTGATGTAAAAGAACTGTACAACCGGCTATCAAAATCGGTACAAACCAATCAAACTAAACAAAAGCTGAGGATATTAGAAGGCGTTATCAAACACAACCCACCGGTTGACGCTGCTACGCATATAGGCGACAGCCTTTACCTGTCTGATGCAAAGTGGCACCTTGGCACTGTAGGCTGGGAGCGACCCGTCCGTAATTATTACTCAACCGAAACTGAGGCTACCTTTTTCCTGGAGAATAAGAACGAGCTGTTTGAAAAAGGCATCTTTGCGCACTCGCCGTCGGTTTATCAGTTTCGCCTCAATAAAAAGTGGAAACGGTTTTCGGCTATAGTAGGTTTACGGGACCGCGCCCATGCCCAGGGCTCGGCCAAATTTACGTTGCTGGGCGATGGTAAGGTGCTTTATCAATCGCCGGCCCTAAGAGCCGGTCACCGTGACGAATTTAAGGTGAATATTAAAAATATAGATGTACTGGAACTTAAGGCTGACGGTACGGAGGGGCATAATTATAACTCATGGGCCATTTGGTTAAATCCGCTGTTAGAGCGATAGTTTAATTAGCTATCAAGCCGTCCAGGTACGTGTAGAACCTATCGTCTGTATAATCGGCCGCGCCCTGGTGCTGGGCTGCAATGGCGCCGGTTTTATCTATGATGATGGTTGTGGGTATGGAGCCGGTGAATAAGTCTTGCGGGATGTCGCCAACTAAATGATAAACGGGTAGCTGATAGCCTTTTCGCTTTAAAAATAGCAGGGACTTATTAAAATCATTATCCACATCAACCGTAACAATCATCACCTTCGGGTTATCGCGATAGCGTAAATACATGGTGTTTAACGACGGCATTTCGGCTATACATGGCGGGCACCAGGTGGCCCATAAATTGATGAAGATTACCCGGCCTTTATGGTCAGCCGTGTTAATGGTTTTACCTTCGGGATCAACAAGCGAAAGGGTAGGTGCAAGGCTTGCCGGCCTGGCCTGTTCGGTATTTTCGACAGGAGGTTTAAAAAAGCCTACTTTCATTAAACCCTGAAGTATGAAGGCCTTGGCCTGCGGGTTAAACAAGACAACAATGATCAATACCGTAACTACAACATTAAGGGCGTTTGACCACGTGACCAGTTTCTTCATACTTCAGGGTTGATTTATCTAGAGCGTACGTCGCCGGTTATTGTATATCTACATCAAAAACTGATGTAAATATATGTACTCCGTTATACTTTACCCAGATGTTTGTCCACCCCAGGCTGTCATAGCCTAAAAATATAACGTAAGGATCTTCTTCCCTGAAGCCAACAAAGCCTTTGCCTGTATATTTAAGTTCAAGTCCTTCTATCAGTTTTTCGCTAATACTCATAATAATTTGATTTAATGCGCATCATATCGACTGTTAGGATAACAGCCACATCACGAACGGTTTAACTTTAATTAATAAGGAGATTATCCTCAATTTAGGTTACGAGTCAGCCTGGAGCTGACGGGTTTTATTGATCAAATCCGAAGATTGTAAAAGCGCTTTACCGGGAGTTTGGTAATAGGCGTAGTGGAAGTATATAATTTAGAACCAGTTAAAGTTGGCAGGGACGCATCATAAAGCAGCTCGGCCACATAAAGCTCATGCAGGGCTTTACCTTGCTGATCATCAGCATCGCGGTTAACTACAGACTTGAAGATCTTTTTAACGGCAATAATATTTCGGCCAAACTTGTCGTAGCCATTGGGCACCAGGTTGGCGCTGTAATAGGTGCTGTCGGCGGCAATTTTTTGTGGCGGTTCAATAAAATATAAGTGGTTTAGCACAATAAACAAGTACCCCGCCAGTAGCAGAATTACTTTGTATTGCTGTTTTTTGCTAATCACCATATAGGCAAGTTTACTAAAATTATGCTTTTAATTAAAATTTGCTCTGTTAAGATTATGTTACCATTTGCGGTAAACCCTCATCCATTAATAATTATAACGGTGGTTCGCCGATAAAGTTTTGCCTGCATATCAACCAAACTTTTCGGGCAGTCATTGCTTTTTTGGTTAAGGAATGAGAGATTATTAACCACGTAACATGGCAATAAATAAACCCAGCTATTTAAATTTCGACCATGAGCATTATGCCTGGAAACCGGAGATAGATTATCGCTTGCATCCGCTAGAATACCGCGTTGGCAAAGGCGAGCAAGGCGTACTGATATGC
Source organism: Mucilaginibacter antarcticus (assembly GCF_042686155.1). Classification (NCBI taxonomy): domain Bacteria; kingdom Pseudomonadati; phylum Bacteroidota; class Sphingobacteriia; order Sphingobacteriales; family Sphingobacteriaceae; genus Mucilaginibacter; species Mucilaginibacter antarcticus. The sequence continues at coordinate 3,667 of NZ_JBHUON010000037.1, forward strand.
GAGCCCTATAAGAGCGAAATAGGGCAGCACTGGCGTTTTAAAACCCCGGAGATAGCAATGGACAGCAGCGCGAAGATCTTCCTGCTATTTGAGGATTACCTAGCCGCCAATGATTTTGTGGGCGCTGATATGGCCCGCAAGTATCTGCAGATGGGCTATACCCGCGCACGCCGCTATGCCAATTATCAAGGTGGTAAAAAGTACAATGCCGATGATAACTACACACAACTACAGCGCGGCACCGGCGACCCTGAAAAGGCAGCGGCTGCCCGCATATTTTACGATAAATGGAAAGCCGCCGAAGCGAACCCGCTTTATGCCCAACTAAAAAAACAATGGAAGCATGAAAGGGGTTAAAAGCAACACTTGCCCTTGAAGGTTTGTGTGATATGTGGCCAGCCTTTTAACTGGCGAAAAAGCGGGAAAGGGTTTGGGACGAAGTTAAACACCCTTTCTGACAAATGCCGGAACCACTGATAAGTCGTTTAATCCTTGTTTCCTTCGCCAATCCGCTTTATTTGTTCATCCAGCTCCTGGGCCGAGGTAAGCAAATGATCCAGTAATTGCTCTTTTTCTGTATCATCGGCCCCGGGGTCTTTAATCAGGTCAATCAATGCAATTATTCTTGTTAACGGCGACCGGATAACGTGCGATTGTACCCAAGCTATCTCTTGTAGCTGGCCGGTTTGCAATGCTATCGCTTCTAAACGGGCTACCTCCTCGGTTATATCCAGGCAGGCGCCTATCATCTCTAAAGGAATGCCCGCCTCATCTTGCTTTAGCCTGGCCCATGATCGCAGGTACCGCACTTCGCCATTTGGGCGAATGATCCGTTCTTCAAACTCGGTACCTATTTTTGATTTCAATACGCCTTCAATTTGGTGGTATACCCGCTCGCGGTCTTCAGGGTGCAGGCGTTCCTGGTAGCCTGCAAAGGTGGCTTTAAAATCTTTGGCATCCAGGCCGTATATGGCATAAAGGGCAGGCGACCAGCTGACAATATCATGCTGAACGTCCCAGCGCCAGTTACCAAAGTTGGCCAGTTCCTGGCTCTGCAACATCATTATGTGGGCATCGTTAATAATGTCTGTTTTTTGGCGGTTTTCTAAAATGATGCGTAACAGCGCAGTAGCCCTGTCCATTACCTGCAATTCTTCCCCGGTAGGTAATCTTGCTTCGCGGTAGTACATAGACACCGTTGCCATAACGTCACCGTCAGCATTAATTACGGGGTTAGACCAACACGCTTTTAAATTGTATTTAAGCGCAGTTTCCCGGTACTTTTCCCATCGGGGGTCGGTGGTTATATCGCCAACAATAATCTGCTGTTTTGTAGCCGCGGCAACACCGCATGATCCCTCATTCTCGCCTATGGGGATTCCTTCCATAGCTTCCATGTACGCAGGAGGAAGGGATGGGGCGACCCCGTTGGCCAATCGCCCGTTTTTAATCTTATGTATGCACGAAAGCATTTTCGGGAAGAAGTCCTCCAGCCCCTGTAAATAAGTAGTTAAAACGATGTCAAGCGTAATATTTAAATCTGAATTTAAGCGGAGGATGTCACTTTCGAGGCGTTCCATCGCTATTAATCGTTTGGTTATGGTAATATCCTGTATAATACCGCGCAGCATAACAGGCCTGTCTTTATCATACACCACAGATACGCTATCTCTGATCCAGGCAATGTGTCCATCTGCTTTCACTATGCGGTATTCAAACGACTGGCTTTTTACCTCGCCACTTAGCAGTTTGTCGTAGCCGGCGGTTATTTGCCGGTCATCATTATGGCTATGCGTCTCCCAAAATAGTCCGTTGCCAATCCATGCTGTTGATGAAAACCCCAAAACAGGTAATAGCTGCTGGCTGACGAAGGTGGTTTGCCGCTTGAGGATATCAGCCTCCCATACTATCCCATCAATCGATTGCAGTAGATCGTAGATTTCTTCAGGTTTCATCGCTTTGGCTTTATTTGGCTACTAATAAATGTATAGCTATTATTTCCAAATTCCAAAAGGGTATAAAGTCGGCCTTTTGATTTTGGGGTTAATGAATTTAATCTGTAATTATTTTGTCTTTTTTATTACCCAAATAATAAACCAAAAGGATATTTGATATGTTTGCATAGTAAATGTATATCTAATGTCGTTTAATTGGCTTAAGCATATATTAGTTTTTGTGAGTTTGTTCTGCATATTGGAGAGCACAGGCATTTCTTTGCTGTCTGCGCTAACCAAATACAAGCTTAACCAAACCGAGCAGCAAATGGCTAACGACGATGAGAGCAAATCAGAGCGTAACGAGGTTAAAGAAAGCAAGGTGAAAGAGTATTTGCTGTCAGATTTTTTGATAGAAGCCCCGTTATTGACATTTATAGAAGCTACCACGTACCCACAAAGACAACAGCACGCGCACCTGGCTTGGGTGCCGCCCGTGCCGACGCCACCACCCAACCGTATAGTTTAATTTTTTCGGATAATTAAGTGCATTCTTTTTATTGGGGAATAGCTGATTATTTTACATTAAACTATACAAAATCATGAAAAGTAACATTCAATTTATAGCAGCTTTAGCAGCTGTATTTTCTATATCAGTTTTTACCGCATCGGCACAACTAGTTACCGACGCGCAACTTAAAAAGAACACCACGCCTGTAAGTAATTCGTTAAGTACCATTAGCCGACTGCACCCGGTAACTTACGAGTATAATAAAAGCGATTTTAAACAACTTAACCTGCCGGCCGGAAAGCAAGTTGGCTTTATAGCCGACGATGTTAAAGAGGTTATGCCATGGGCAATAACCACGCGTAACAACTGGTATAACGCAGGTAAAAATAATCCACGCGCGGTAGCTACCGCAGAGGTTGATTTGCAAAAGTTGGTACCATTGCTGGTAGGCGCTATCCAAGAGCAGCAAACCGAAATTGAGCAACTGAAGCAAGAGGTTCAGTTGCTCAAAAAAGGCAAGTAATTGCCAACCATGATAAGTAGTAAAAGGGAGCTTTGCCAGGCTCCCTTTTTTTGTTAAGTTTGTTTTATGACCAACCCCCTTTCTCCATTTAGGCTAAGCTGTTTTGCAGGTGTTTTTATAGCCGTAGCATCCATCACATCGGGCGCTACAGCACAAACATATCAACCCTTTACCAGCGGACTATCCATCAGAACCACGGCTAATTATAACCGTGCCGCACTATACCAGGATCAGATTGCGTATGCCATTAACAAGGGCACGCTAACTGTTGCCGAAGAAGGAATGGGCATTACCGGCGCTAAAGCCGGGACGGACGCTAAATGGACGAAGGTTACTGCCGATACCGCCAACCGTTTCAGGATGCGCGGGGGCGAGGGAAACTATACTTATTTTGCTTATGATTTGCCCGCCGAAAGGGCAGCGATCCTAAATATACAAGGTAACAGTGCTGTTTATGTTAACGGCGAACCCCACATGGGCGACCCATACCGCTTTGGCTGGATGAATGTGGTGGTAAAACTAAAAAAAGGCCGCAACGATTTTTTTGTTCGTGGTGGGATGCTGCAGGGAGGTTTGACTTTCCCTGTAAAACCTATAGTGTTGGACGTGAAAGATTTTACAGCGCCCTTTATTGTCCCGGGCCAAAGTGCGGCTAAATTAAAGGCGGCAGTTACGGTGATAAATACCAGCGGCATCGTTTTAACCAACTTACAAATGCTGAGCAGCATTGGAGGTAAAGAGGTAAAAAGCAGTCTGCAGAGCGTGCCAGCATACAGCACCCGTAAGGTGTATTTTGAGTTTGATGGCACAACGGTAACCACCAAAGGCTTCACAGATTGCGCTTTGACGCTATTGCAGAATGGTAAAGCTTTAGACAAAGCCACAGTTAAAATAGAAAGCACCCTGCCGGGCGACAAATACAGTGAAACTTTTGTAAGCAATATAGACGGCAGCTTGCAATACTACTCGGTAGCGCCACAGGTTGGCGGGCAAAAAGATGGCCAGGCGCTGTTCTTTTCGGTACATGGTGCCGGGGTTGAGGCTATTAACCAAGTGCGTGCCTATAAATCAAAAGACTGGGGTAATTTGGTAAGCCCTACCAACCGTCGCCCGCGTGGTTTTAACTGGGAAGATTGGGGACGTTTAGACGCTATGGAAGTACTAAACATCGCCAAAAAAGAATTTAAGCCCGACCCGCAGCATATTTACCTTACCGGCCACTCTATGGGTGGTCACGGTACCTGGTTTTTGGGTGCCACGTATCCTGATAAATGGGCGGCTATTGCACCGTGCGCCGGTTATCCTACGCTTAAAACCTATGGATCTGCTGACGGCATTGTGCCTGATACCAGCTCAACTGACTACGGTAAGCTTTTATTAAGTGCCAGCAACCAAAGCGATGTGCCCAAGCTGGCGCAAAACTACAAGCAGGTAGGCGTATACATTTTACATGGCGATGCGGATGAGACCGTACCTATTGCCTTCGCAAGGCAGATGAGACAGCTATTGGTGCCGTTTCACCCGGATATGAGCTATTATGAGTATCCAGGTGGCTCGCACTGGTATAGTGACGAGTCGGTAGACTGGAAACCAATATTCGATATGTTTAAATGGCACACCATTCCGCTTGACACTGCTTTTAACAACATTGATTTCACTACGGCCAGCCCGGGCATATCAGCCTCAAACCATTGGGCTACCATATATCAGCAGGTTGTTCCATTTCAGTATAGCCGCATCAAGCTTACCCGTAGCAAGCGCTACGCGAGTATATCGGGCACGCTAGAAAACGTTGAGTTATTAAAACTAAGCTTAGCCGGCTTTGTAAAAGATAAAGCTATCAGCATATCACTTGATGGTGCGGACGCTATTAAGTACACTACCAAAAGCGAGGATGACAGTATCTACCTAAAAAAAGTAGATAAAGCCTGGTCCATTGTAAACCAGCCCAACCTGAGTGAGAAGGGCCCGCACCGTTATGGCACTTTTAAAGATGGTTTTAATAAGAACATGGTATACGTATATGCCACCGGCGGTACCGCGGCAGAACAAGCCTGGGCCGTAGCCAAGGCCCGCTATGATGCCGAAAGCTGGTACTACCGGGGCAACGGCGCGTTTGATATTATTAGCGATAAAGTGTACAGCAAAGCTAAATATGCAGGCCGCAACGTGGTGCTGGTGGGTAACGCGACAACCAATTCGGCCTGGAAGATATTGCTGGGTGATTGCCCGGTTAATGTAGCCAATGGCCTGGTTAAAGTGGGCGCGAAGCAATACACAGGCACCGACTTAGCTACTTATTTTGTATGGCCGATAGCCGGTACTGCAAGCAACAGCGTATCAGTAATATCAGGCACCGGTATTGAAGGTCTGCGTGCCGCTAATGCCAACCAATATTTTACAGGCGGCAGCGGCTTTGCCGACGTCATGGTGTTCCGTGCAAGTATGCTGAAGGATGGGATAGGGCAGGTGAGCTATGCGGGGTTTTATGATAACCAGTGGAAAGTGAAATAATTTGATACCCTGGTACTGTTATTAAAGGATAAAAAAAACACCACAGGCAGAAACCTGTGGTGCTATCAAATAAGGTATTAATCGCTATTGACCAATCTGAGTCTTTAGCGTCACCGCTTCTTCGAGGTGGCGTTTAAGCGTCGGCAATTTTCCGGCGGCGAAGGCTTTAATCCCTTCGTCTTTAACACTGTTTTGCGATGCTGCTGTAAACAAGTTAATAGTTTCCTGATGTGATGTTACCATCATTGTCGCATATTGCCTGTTAAAAGCGGTATCCACAAGTGCGGTTAGCGTAATCAATCTTTCCTGGTATTTTTGAGGCATTGATTCTGCTACATCAAGTTGCTTTTGTCGCGCTAATATTTGCATATCGGTGGCCGTCTGGCCATGATCTGTGAGCATGTGATTTGCAAATGCTGTAACATTAGTGTTTTTTGTTTTGCTTAGCGCCAGGTTAGCGGCCGCCACTTCAAACATATTGCTGCTTGAAGCTGCTATAACAAATGCTTGATCTTGCATCATGTCCATGCCTGCGTCGTCGTCCTTTTTACATGAGGTAAAGCTAGTAGCCAGGCCGACTACTGCCAATAGGGTAATTGCTAATTTTTTCATAGTAGATATTTTTTCGTAATGGTTAACAAGTATTGTGCCTTGCAGCCCAAAATGTAGGCGGGCTTTTTTTAGTAAAAAAATTTATAAACCTTAACTTGCTGATTATAAATAAATTTGATTGATTGTAAAAAAAATAATACAGTGTTTTTGCACCGCGCCTGGTCCTCGCTCCATCAACATCATTGTAGTTTATTGGTGATTACCTGAATTCAATTTGTTGAAAACTATAAGCAAATACTAATATTTTTAGCATTAAATTTGTTGTCTCCATTCGGTTAGGCAATGCTAAGGGTAAAGAAACAGGCGCAAAAGAGGGATGTATTAGGCTTTAGGTTGCCCATGTTAACGCATGAGGTGCCCACGCTGGATATTACTGATATTACCGTGATAGACCCCGACAATACCTACTACATGCGGATGGGCAGCGAAGCTATGACGGGCTACCAGATAGGGATGGATCATATTTTGGTTATAGACCGCTCACTGCAGCCAGTGCCTGGCAGCATTGTAGTATTTTTTCACGAAGGCGGCTTTTACACCCGGGAGTATTGCCCCCAAGGTAACAAGCTGTTGCTAAAAGCTAACACTAAGTACGATACCATTACTATTGAGGATATAAACCAGTGGCAATGCTGGGGTGTGGTAATGCTGGCACTCAACCCGCTACTGCAACCACAGCAAAAAGTAGGGAGGTACAGCCGTGTTTGCGCATGTTGATATTAACAATTGCTACGTAAGCTGCGAGACGCTTTTTCAGCCGCAGTTAAAGGGCCGGGTGGTGGTGGTCCTGTCTAATAACGATGGTTGTGTAATAGCCCGGAGCAACGAAGCCAAAGCCATAGGCCTTAAAATGGGCGACGCCGAGTTTATGGTACGCAAGGTGCTCAAGGAGCATGATGCGGTGATATTCAGCAGTAATTACGCGCTCTACGCCGATATGAGTGCCCGCCTGATGAATAACCTGGCGCGCTATACTTACACCCTGATGGTTTATAGCATAGATGAAGCATTTATGGCACTGGCCGATACTCAAGATCTCGATCTGGATAAACACGCGCAAATGATCAGTGAAAATGTAATGCACGACACTGGCCTGGCGATCACCGTTGGCTTGGGGCCAACCTTTGCGCTGGCCAAGCTGGCCAACAAGGCTGCAAAGAAACAGGGGCTCAGTTATTTAGTATTGGATACAGAAGCAAAAGTACACGAGGTTACTAAAACCTTCCCGATAGAAGATGTGTGGGGCGTTGGCCGGGCATATTATGACAAACTGCGCGAGCATAAGATTGAAACCGCCGAGGATTTCAGGCAGCTTAAACCTGATTTTGTGCGCCAGCAAATGACGGTGCAGGGCTGGCGACTGCACCAGGAGCTGTGGGGCAAACCCTGCAACATTATCCGCGATGTGGCCGACAGATCAAAGGGGATAGAGTCAAGCCAGAGCTTTAACACCTATCAAACCCAATTGGAAAAAATTGAAGAAGCAACAGCCATGCATGCCGGCACAGTAGCCCTAAAACTGCGTCAGCAAAAAAGCATGACGCTGATGCTTACCATTTACCTGCGCACCAATAAGCATAACGTAAAGCACGACCAGCATTACCCGTCTATTACCGTTAAAGTGCCGCTGGCTACCAATAGTGCGCAGGAGATTACCCGAATTTGCGTTCAGGCGCTGCGGGCCATTTGGCAACCGGGGTACAACTATTTAAAAACCGGCGTGCGGGCAACCGGCATCATCCCCGCCGGCGAGGCGCAGTACAACCTTTTCAGCAATTATGAAAACAGCCGCCAAACAAAACTAAGCGGTTTAATGGACGAGATTAACGCGCGCTACGGCCGAGGTGCCCTGCGAGTAGCTGCCGAGGGCTATGACAAAACCTGGAAAATGAAACAGGAGTATTTGAGCAAACAATACACCACCAACTGGAACGATATCGTGGTGACGCGTTAGCGTTGAGCGGCTCGCTCAATCAAATTGTAGTTGTAGGATACTTTATTAATTACTAAAATAATTAGTATCTTCGTGCGTTAATTGTTGACTATGTGCGGAAGAGTATTAATCGGAGAGAATAAAGACATTATCATAACCGGCCGAGACGGCAGGCAGTTTACCCCTAAACCTAACAGCAGCGGTAATCCCGGATCTATGCTGCCCGTGGTCACTGATGCCATGCCCGGTAAGGTGCAGCAGTTTCGCTGGGGATTGCTGACTATCGATGACGACAAGATTCACAGTAAACATAAGCATGCCCGCGTGGAAAACCTGCACAATGTGGGTTTATGGCGGCAGTTGCTGGGTAAAAAACATTGCGTAATACGTATACAGGCTTTTTTTGAATATAACAAGCTACAAGAAAAACTATACCGTATTGAGCGTGCCGATGGCAAACCATTTTACATAGCCGGCTTATGGGATATTTGGATTGATATTCAAACCAATGTATTGCTGCCCACCTTTGCCATGATAACCCTGCCACCCAACCGTGCCATGAGCGAAATTCATGACCGTATGCCCGCCATACTTGAACGCAGTCAGATCAAAACCTGGCTTAACCAGAGCTTGAGCGGCCCCGAGCGTGGCGCCTTTTTGCGCGATAATCCTTGTCTCTCCGAAGTTCTAAAGATCACGGTGGAGAAGGATCATAAAAAGGAAAACTAACCACCCGCAGTCACCATTATAGCCGAAGTTAATATCCACTGAAATTGTAGACAATGTTAGCACCGTTTAATATCTTTGCTTTGCATGGCTTTACAAAAACGCGATTATGATGCAGTAATAGTAGGATCGGGGCCTAATGGGCTTGCAGCTGCTATTTTAATGCAACAGCAGGGTTTATCCGTTATGTTAATAGAGGGCAAGGACACCATTGGCGGCGGACTACGGTCTGCCGAGTTAACATTGCCTGGCTTTACACATGATATCTGTTCAGCTATACATCCCCTAGCCGTAGCATCGCCGTTTTTTAAGACATTACCGCTGGCCGATCATGGCCTTGAGTATCTGTATCCCGGGATAGCTGCCGCGCATCCTTTTGATGATGGCACGGCAGCGTTTTTAGATCATTCTATCGAAAAAACCGCTGCACAGTTTGGCGTTGACGAAAAAGTATATGCCTACTTAATGCACTCCGTAACCAAAGCCTGGCCACTAATTGAAAATGATACTTTAGGTCCGTTGGGTTTTCCAAAGCATCCTCTGGTTATGGCCAACTTTGGTTTAAAGGCGTTAACCAGCGCCACTTACTTTGTTAATCGTTTTAAGACTATACAAGCCCGAGGACTATTTGGTGGCATGGCCGCGCATGCTATACAACCGCTAAGTAACCTGGCTACATCGGCAATCGGGTTAGTGTTAATGTCAGCCGGACATTTAAAAGGTTGGCCTGTACCTAAAGGGGGCTCTTCGGCCATAGCAAACGCGCTGGCCGGTTATTTTGAGGCTATAGGGGGGGAAATAGCGACCGGCACATTCATTAAATCGATGGATCAGTTGCCATCGGCGAACGCGGTGCTATTTGATATCACCCCCAAACAATTACTGCAGATAGCCGGGCATAAGTTTTCGAGCTTATATAAATGGCAGTTGGAGCGCTACCGCTACGGTATGGGCGTGTTTAAAGTAGACTGGGCCCTTGATGGCCCCATACCCTTCACCGCCGAAACTTGCCGCCGGGCCGGTACCATCCATTTGGGTAATACTTTTGAAGAAATTGCACAAACCGAACAACAAACCAGCAACGGCAAACAGGCCGAAAAACCTTTTGTTCTACTGGCCCAACAAAGTTTGTTTGACCCTACCCGCGCTCCCGAAGGAAAGCATACTGCCTGGGCTTATTGCCACGTGCCCAACGGCTCGACACAGGATATGACGGATGCAGTAGAACGCCAGGTAGAGCGTTTTGCCCCCGGTTTCCGCGATTTAATATTAGGAAAGTACACCATGAACACCGCACAAATAGAAGCGCATAACCCTAATTACATAGGTGGCGACATTAATGGTGGTATTATAGATTTAGGTCAGTTATTTACCCGTCCGGCTTTGCGCTGGTCGCCTTATAAAACATCGGCTAAGGGGTTGTATATCTGCTCGTCATCAACGCCACCAGGTGGTGGGGTGCATGGTATGTGTGGGTATAGCGCGGCTAAAAAGGCGTTGAAGGATGTGTTTAAAATAGATGTGGTTTAGCAGGTTTGCCTACCTCGTTTTTGTCTCAACAATTATTCAAACAAATCAGCGCCTATCACATATCATTCTTTCCAAATATTCTTATCACTTTCATAAACCTGCCCATATAATAGGCATTAAGCGGTGTTTCGGTAACGCCATAGGCTTTGCCTGATGTGGAGTGGATAAACGCTAAACCGTCCTTAGGTGATGTTACCAGTATGCCCATGTGCCCCACGATGCGTTTAGTACTGTCCGTCCCGGTAAACAGTATCAGGTCGCCTGGCTTGGCGTTTTTTAAGTCTGTTTCGCGGCCAATGTGGGTAAAATCAACCGAACTGCGTGGCACCAGTATGCTGAAATGATTGAAAACATAAGTGATGAAGCCAGAGCAGTCAAAACCCTCCTTAGGGTCTGTTGAGCCATATTTATAGGGAGTGCCGGTTAGCGTGCGCGCAAAACCTATTAGTTGGTCGGGAGCAGTTTTGCCGGTGTTGATGTCGAAATAGCGACGTGTGGTATCTGTAATACGTGCGGCTTCGGCTGTGGTATCAGTAAAACGTACGGGTTGAGCTGTGGTATCAGTAACGGGTAGGGGTTGGGCTTTGGTCCAGGTCGTTGTATCATTAGCCGGGTCAGACCCACAAGAATACAATACAATTAACAAAAAACAAACAGTGCAGATTAAACGCATACCTACAAAACCTAAAAGCTGCCCGATAGTTTTACCCATAATTAATTGACACTTAAGTTGCCAATGTTTAAATTAGAAATTTAAATACCCCTTACTCATGTTCAGATCAACCAAAACGAGTATTTGCCTTGCAATATTGTGCCTGATTGCTGCTGCCGCGCTTCCCGGTTGGAAAAATATTAGCACCGCGGCCAATTCAAAAGCACCGCAACGGGACAGCGTTGAGCGCAACATAGTTTACGGCAGTAATGTAAACTACCTTAAAAAACAAGAAAAGTTGGGCATGGATATTTACTATCCTAAAAATATGATTGCCGGTAAAAAGTACCCTTTGGTAATGATGTTACATGGCGGCAGCTTTTTAAACGGGCGCAAAGAAAACCTGGGCACACACTGCAAAATACTGGCCGACTCGGGCTTTATAGCCGTAACCATAAATTACCGCCTGGGCTGGAACGCGGGCAGCGTTTATGGCGGCTGCGAAAAAGTGGATGTTAACAGCCTGATAGCAGCCACCTATCGTGCGGTGCAAGACACCCATGCGGCTATGCGTTTCCTGGTAGCTAATGCCAATCAATATCACATAGATACCAAATGGTTGTTTATTGGCGGCAGCAGCGCCGGTGGGTTTATCGCTTTAGATATGGCCTACATCACTCAAAAATTTGCCGGCGAAAAAATGGCCAATGCGGTTACCACTTTAGGTAAGTTGGATACCGCCAGTAACCGCCTAAAAAACTCCTTCAAAATAAAAGGGGTTTTAAATATGTGGGGTGCTCTGCCAGATTCTACACTGATCACTAAATCGACGGCGCTACCTACTATATTTTTTCATGGCACGGCGGATAAAACAGTGCCTTATGACAGGGGTTTCTACATAGCTAATTGCGACCGTGTGCCAGAGCTGTATGGCTCAGCCTGCCTGTATCGCCAAACGCTGGCGACTGGTAAACCCACAATCCTGAATACATCGCCAAATGGTAAACATGATCCGGTAGAGTTTACTGCCAAAGTTGTAGCCAGTAACACCGCCTGTTTCTTCCACAAGGTAATGCTGGGCAAGGCACAAAGCGGCGGGTATTATAACGCCGTCTTGGGGTGCAGGTAGGTTGATCCCTTAATACTTAAACACTGTTAATATCGGCGCATGGTCTGATGTTTTTGGCTCGACAATAACCTCGTGAGACAAAACTTTCAGGGCAGATCCTTTCAGGTACGCTATATAGTCTATAGTGCGATTTGGTTTAGTTGCCGGTATGGTAAAACCACATTGCTGGCAACTGCGGGTAAAGTGCTGGTCCAACTGTTTTATCACGTTTGATTCTGGGTAGGCATTTAAATCGCCGGCCAGTATAAAAGGTTTTTTAAACTTTTGCGAGATCTTGATAATCTCTTTTATCTGCAGGTCGCGGTTAGTTTCGGGGCCTTGCGCATCCAGGTGCGTGGTGGCAAAGCCATAGGTTTTGCCGTTGGGTAAAAAAATCTCTGCATACAGTACAACGCGGTGTTCGCCTTTAGTGCTTTCGTCGGTAGGTAGCTTATAAACTTTTGGGTCCCTTAAACCATGTTTTGATAATATGGCCACGCCATATTCGCCACCATCATGGTCAATAGCCTTCCCAAAATACGCTATCATGCCGGTCTTTTTACCCAGCTCGGTAGCCTGGTTAATAAGCTTGCCTGAGCGGCCGGTATTTACATCAATTTCTTGCAGGGCAACAACATCCGGGTTTTGTTTTTTTATGGCGGCAGCGGTCGCATCTATGTCAATTAAACCTGTGGCTGGCGGGCTGCAATGGCGCACATTATAGCTCAGTACCCGTATGGTTTTTGGCGCTATTGAACCGCCTCCCACAAAAACCTCATGATGATGTATGGTGCAGGCTGTCGCGGTTATAATAAGTAAAGCAAGGAGTAGCTGTTTTTTCATGGTTTTAATGCCCTTTTGGCTTAACAAATATGCTCAAATTACTACATATGTATTATATAGAAAGCGTTTTGTTAAAGGCACTTTTGAAGAAATAAAAATCACCTAAAGCAAAATGAAACTTACAAACATCAAAATTCTTTTTTTAGCGCTTGGCGTTACCGCCTTGTATGCTTGTACCAAATCAACCACAGATGGTACGCCCACCCCAACCCCGCTAACTACCGTTGGCAACGGTTCTGGCAACTCTATTGTGTTTTATACCGACACATTCCGAGTTTACAGCACCAACTTAGCCGGCGGCGACCGTAAACTGGTTGTTGACGAGGACTTGAAATCGCAAAACAATTATATAGGCCTTATAACCGCCATCCCCGGAAAAAATAAAATAGCTTACACTTATACCACAGGCGGCAGCAGCGGCTTTGTTATTAAAACTGCAGATACCGACGGGAAAAATATAAAAACCATTAAAACCATGCCTGCAAGCAACTTTTTAGGATATATGAAAGGTATGTCTGACGGTAGAATTTATTTTAGCTACGGCCCGGTGGGCGCCCCAGGCAAAAACTATGTAATGGATGCCGATGGCGCCAACGAAACTCAGCTAAGCACTATACCACCCAATGGCCGCATTGAGGCCAGGCAAATTAGTACTTCGGGTAAAGGCATTATTGACGAAAGCGGCTACTTTATGGTTTTAAATAACGGAGTGTTTGCAGAGGCGTCAAGCTTTTACCTTTTAGCTAACGAAACTAAAACAACGATAAGGCAAACAGCCGTGTCAGACGACGCTACCAAATTAGCTATTCTGTACACTACTGCTAACCCTAACGTTTTTGAGCTACGAGTAAAAGATATTACAAAAACTAATGTTGCTGCCACCTTAGTTTATACGGTAACCCTTGCATCTGACGAGATTACTTACAATGTAAACATACAATGGGTAAATGGTAACAAAAACGTATTGGTTAATTACGGCAAGTTTACCGGCCCCAAAGGTTTAGCTACCGATTACACAAAATGCGAATTAATTGATGTAGCCGCCAAAACAGCCATTAACTGGAAATTTACAGGCGATGAAGCGCAAAGAGTAGTGGTTTATTAAACCCATTTGATTGATAATTTAGTTCAAATTCAGCGAGGCCGTTCCGTGTGGAGCGGCTTTCGTGTTTTTAATGATTTTTACTTTGTGTGTAGCGTAATGCAGTAAGGTTTAAATAACTGATGTAATTATAGCTTATTAATTTGCTTTTTAGGCTGAAATTTTAGGTGGGTATTGTTTGCTATTTTCGTACTGTACCAACAATACTTTTTTGATGATCAATCTATATCGCAGGCTGGCGTTGCTATGTTTAATTGTAGCGGGCTTTACAGGTGCTGTTAAGGCACAATCAACCACATCATTACAACACCTAAAAAAATTGCAGCAGCAATTTATTGATGACAGGTTTGGCATGTTTATCCATTTTAACATCCCAACCTATGCAGATGCCGATTGGCCTGATCCAGAGGCATCGCCCGCAATTTTTAATCCAACCAAATTAAACACCGACCAATGGGCCAAGGCGGCAAAATCAGCCAACATGACCTACGGATGCTTAACTACCAAGCACCACAGCGGTTTTTGTATCTGGGATACCAAAAGCACCGATTACAACGTAATGAACAGCGCTGTAAAGCGCGACGTAGTTAAAGAGTATGTAGAGTCGTTCAGAAAAAACGGACTTAAAGTTTGGTTATACTATTCTATTCTTGATACGCACCACAAGCTGCGCCCTAACCAGATAGTGCCAAGCCATATGGAAATGGTTAAAACACAGATAACTGAGCTATTAACCAAATACGGTAAAATAGAAGCCTTGGTTATTGATGGCTGGGATGCACCATGGTCGCGCATCAGCTATGATGATATCTCGTTTGAGGATATTTATCACCTGGTAAAAAAGCTACAGCCTGATTGTCTGATTATGGACCTTAACGGCGCTAAATACCCTAAAATGGGCATGTACTACACCGACATTAAAACGTATGAAATGGGTGCAGGCCAACGTATGGACGCAGGCGTTAACGCCATGCCGGCCCTGGCTTGTTTACCTATACAAGACTCGTGGTTCTGGAAAACCAGTTTCCCTACCAAGCCGGTAAAAACTGCCGAAAGCATGATAACGCAGCTAAAAACATTGAATAACGACCGTTGTAACTTTATCCTTAACGTAGCGCCAAACCGCGACGGCTTATTTGACGATAACGCTATTGCCGCTTTGAAAGCAATAGGACAGGGTTGGAAGAACGAAGGCCCGCTGGCGGCGTTGCCTGATGGCGAATTGCCAATTATATCGTCAAACCTGGCTATTAACCAGCCGGCAAACTCAAGCTGGAGCGATGATATGAACATTAGCGACTTTGCCAACGACGATAGTTTCCGATCGTCATGGACATCGAGCCCTACGGTTAAGGAGCCCTGGTTAGAGATAGGTTTTAAACAAGGAACCGGTTTAAACACTATTGTTATAGCAGAAAACCGTGCCAAT
The DNA here is from genome assembly GCF_042686155.1 of Mucilaginibacter antarcticus. Classification (NCBI taxonomy): domain Bacteria; kingdom Pseudomonadati; phylum Bacteroidota; class Sphingobacteriia; order Sphingobacteriales; family Sphingobacteriaceae; genus Mucilaginibacter; species Mucilaginibacter antarcticus. Next base: position 19,084 of record NZ_JBHUON010000037.1, read on the forward strand.
ATCAATAAATATAAACTGGAGTATTATGCTGCCGGCGCATGGAAAACCATCCTTGATGGCGATAAGACCGGGCCTATAAAGATTCACCGTTTTGATCGTGTATGGGCCAGCAAGGTGCGTATACAAATCACCGGTTATAACCGCACGCCATCTATATCAGAGTTTCAGATTTACAACGAGCAGCGATGAGCCGCCTTAACGGATAATAATTATATAGCGATGGGTTTAAAAGCCTATCGCTATTTTTTTTGCAACATTGCCGTACCTGCTTACGTAATAAAAAGATAATTAACAGACGCTACTTTGCAGACCACTCCCATTTGCTATTTTTATAAACTAAACTGATTAACCAATAACAATCATGTTTAAAAATAGCACCCTTGTAATTTTATTTCTTTGTGTATTCTGCTGTTTCGGGGCGGTCGGATCAGCTGCGGGCGATGATGACTTTATCAAAATACTTAAACATAGGGATAAAGAGGTACAAAAAAGGCAGGTGGTTAAATACATACGTGCTTATTTCAGATCAAAGCCCGTTGATAGCTTGCCTGGCCGAAAGGCAGAAATCAGCAAACAGTTTAGTGAGTATGAGTTTGATAACAGCACGGCATTTAATTACTTTATAGACCATATTTACCAGGTACGCATTGATCGCTTTGGCGATGCCGAAAGGTCTTTAGTAAAAGCAATAGAGCTAGTGTCTAATATCAAAGACGAATACCTGCTGTATGTTTTTTACACCGAGCTTGGGTTTTTGCAAAGTGATATTGGCAACCTCACCGGCGCCGTTTATAGCTACAGTATGGCCAGAAGACAGGCCATGGCGTTAGAAAACGGGACGTACCTGGCCACAGTGAATGTAAATCTGTCTGACATATTTTATCACAATGGTTTTTATAGCCAGGCGTTAAGTTATTTAAGGCAGGCGCAGCGCCTGGTAATCGGCTTGTCCGGCACAGATCAATTACTGGTTAATACGGTTTACAGCAATATTGCCGACAATTATTTTAAACTGGGTAATGCAGACTCGGTGCAAAAATATCATAATCTGTTGCGCTCAACACCAAACAGCGCTTTTAATAAATACATATTTTTAAAGCTTACCAATTATCAACTTACGCTGTTAAAACATGATTACAAAGCAGCGGTTAAACAGATATTGGCCCTAAAGACTGATAGCCTTTATCAATACAGTAATAACGATGACTTATTGTTGGTTGATGCTTATTACCAGGCGGCGATGTATGATTCGGCAAAAACAGTTATTGCAGGTCTGTTTGTCCACAAGTCTTTTAAAAATCATCCCGAAGTTAAATATCATTTATACGATTTGTTGGGCAAAATTGCCGAAAAGCAGCAGGATGTTAAAGCCGCGGCCTATAACTTTAAAATGGCGCTTCAACAGTCTGAAGAGCAAATTAACAGGCTTACGCACGTTAACCACATATCATCGCAGTTAAAAATTGATGAGGCAGAAAATGCTTTTAATCAAAAGGAGGGACGTTATAAAAGAGAGCGGCTGGGGCTTATTTATGTGTTAGTGATAAGTATCTTAATTATTGCGGTTATAGCCATGATTTTTAGGGCTAACCGCAAAAAGCGTTTTTATGAGCGGTTGGTGTTTGACGCAAAAAAAACAGAATTGTCTTTTATCAATTCGCACGAGGTACGCCGGCACCTGTCTAACCTGCTGGGGCTGATAGATGTCATAAGAATCAGCGACGACAAATACAAAGAATATCAGCAGGCCGAGCCCATGATATTACACGAAGCCGAGGCCCTTGATGTTGCTATTAAAAACATATCAGAAAAGCTTGAAAATGATATCGACATTATACCACCACCTAAGGATGAACATAGCGTTTTAGCGTAGCAAGGTTGTTCAGCGCATCGCCTGCTGTATTGTTAAAGTAAGCGTAAACGGTTTTTCCGTCGTCCTGCCACTCTTTAATGTACATGGCATAATCATATAACAGGTCATCCTCATAACTGCCACGGTAGCGCCCGCCCGGCCCATGAAAGCGTACATACATAATGTCTGATTGCAATGTTATTATTGGCGTTGCCGCAGCCGGCATATCATGCAATACCATAGCGACCCCATACTTATCCAGTATTTCATAAACATCGTCGTTGTACCACGACGGGTGCCTGAATTCTACAGCTATTGGCCAGCTGTTATCCATCTCTTTAATGGTTGCCAGTAAATTATCCAGCTGCATGCTGTGCGCCGCTGTAAGGCTCGGGGGAAACTGTATCAGCAAACAACCTTTTTTATCGCCAACGTAACTAATAGCTTCTATAAAATCGCGCACATCGGTAGGTTTAAAAGCAAGCTCCTTGTTGTGGGTTATCTCTTTCCAAAGCTTGTAGGTAAACTTAAAGTTCGCTGTAACCTCTTCGGCCCAACGGGTTACTGTAGCAGCCTTGGGCAGTTTATAAAATGAGCTATTGATCTCAATACTGTTAAAAACTGTGGCAACATAAGCCAGCCTTGACTTGTCCAGGTGCTGGGGTGGAAAATCGCGCTTGGGGATAGGGGTGAGCAAACCGCTGGTGCCGGCATAAAATGATGTCATGCTTTAAATAACATGATTTGTACAACCCGGTTTGCTGTTGTGCAAAAAAAGAAGGGTTTATGGCAACTGCAAAAAAAGACCGGAATAACCAGTCATGGTCGGAAGATTAATCTTCCGACTTTTTTGTTTTGAAGGATTTGGTTTTATTTGATATAGATATCTGAATATCAAATATTTATCTTGTA
>NZ_JBHUON010000038.1:0-21710 GCF_042686155.1 Mucilaginibacter antarcticus
CTCGCTATAGCCCTGATCGTTGTGCAATGCGGCGGAGACCCGGGTTTGTTTTTCAAAACATAAAAATGGTCGGAATTTCTTCCGACCATTCGTGCCTGAAAGGGTGGCTTTTTTAGTTTCAATTAAATGGTATCGTTACTTAAGGATGTCATCTATCAAGCTCAACTCTTCCTGGCTAAACTTGGTGTTATCCAGGCATTTTAATGAGTCGAGCAGTTGTTCTGGTTTGCTGGCGCCTACCAATACCGATGTAACCCGATCGTCTTTTAAGATCCAAGACAATGCCATATGGGCCAGTTTCTGCCCGCGTTGTTTAGCAATTTCGTTGAGCTTCTTGGCTTGTTCAACCCTTTCTGGTGTAATGCTGTTTTCTGTGAGCGAATCTCCAACTTTTAAGGCTCTGGAGTCAGCCGGGATACCCTTTAGGTATTTGTCGGTTAACAAGCCCTGGGCCAGTGGCGAAAACGGGATACAGCCTATACCCTCTTCCTGCAACACATCCATCAATCCGTCCTCAACCCAACGCTCAAACATAGAGTATTTGGGCTGATGGATAATGATGGGCGTACCCATTTGCTTCAACATCTGTATAGCCGCCTTAGCTTCGGGCGCTTTATAGTTGGAAATTCCCACATACAAAGCCTTACCCTGTCGAACGATCAGATCTAAGGCTGCCATGGTTTCTTCCAATGGTGTTTCCGGGTCCGGGCGGTGGTGATAAAAAATATCTACATAATCAAGCTTCATGCGTTTAAGGCTCTGGTCCAAACTTGATACCAGGTATTTTTTGCTGCCCCAATCGCCGTAAGGGCCATCCCACATGGTATAGCCGGCCTTTGATGATATAATCAATTCGTCGCGATGATCGCGGAAATCGGTATGCAAAATCCGCCCAAAGCTTTCTTCGGCTGATCCCGGCGGCGGGCCGTAGTTGTTAGCAAGGTCAATGTGGGTAACGCCATGGTCAAAAGCTGTTTTCAGAATATTACGGCTATTCTCCATAGTATCGTAACCGCCAAAGTTTTGCCATAAACCTAATGAAACAGCAGGCAGCTTTAAGCCGCTTTTACCGCTGCGTTTATAAGGCATTGAATTATATCGTTCTGGTGATGCTTGGTAAGACATGTAGATTGTTATTAATTATATTTAATTGTCCGCTGTCAGATACCTCGAACAGCGATTTTGTGTTTATATAAATTGTTTATAAGAACCGTCGTTGCGAGCGTAGCGTGGCAATCGCACGGAGAGCGGCATACGTCACGGAAAATTCGCGATTGCTACACTCGTTCCTCGTTCGCAATGACAAGGTGGTTTACTTCTGCAAATTCGCCTTCAAAAAGTAAGTATTAAAAAACATCAAATGATAAACCACCGAATTTGCCCAATACTGCGAGGTGTGCGCGCCGGGGCGGGCGGTAAAATCATGCGGGATATTACGGTCGGCCATTTTTTCGTGCAATTGTACGTTAACGCGGTAAAAGAAATCATCCACCCCGCAATCAAACGTAATAGCTAACGAATTTGGTTTGATAAGATAGAGCAGATTAGTTACTGTGTTTTTCTCCCAAAGCTCCGGGTTTTCGGCATAAGTACCTAAGCGCTTAGCCATATCCCAGTTATTAGGGAAGGGGCGGATATCCACCCCGCCGCTCATGGAACCCACGGCCCCATAAACATCCTGGTGACGGATAGCCAAATACATGGCACCATGCCCGCCCATACTTAGCCCTGAAATAGCACGTCCTGTTTTGTTTTTGATCGTCTTATAATTCTTGTCGATAAAGCCCACCAGCTCTTTAGACACATAGGTTTCATACTGGAAATCTTTATCTATCGGGCTGTCCCAGTACCAGCTGGTAACGCCGCCATCTACGCCCACTATCATGATGTGGTATTGGTCTGCCCAGTTAGCAATGGCCGGGTTAAGGCCAATAAACTGCTTGTAATTGCCGCCTGCGCCATGCAACAAGTATACTACGGGGCACTCCTTACTGGTTTCATAATTGCTCGGGGTAATTACCAGCGCTTTGATCTTTTTCTTCATCACATCGCTGTAAGTCTCAACGGTGTCAACTTTGGCTGCTTTGGCAAATGTTAGGGTAAATAAAAGGCAGGTAAGCAGCAATAAATATTTCTTCATTGGTATATTAGTTAACAGGTTTAAAGGTAAGGGCGCGCATGTTAATGTGCTGCCAGCCGTCGGCAACAGGTGTTATGGTAATGGTATTTACACCGGCTTTTTTAATGTTGATCTGTCCCAGCTGATTCACTTGATATCGGCCATCGTTACCGGTTGCTTTGGCTGTAGCTTTTAAAGCTTCGTCACCAATTTGGATGGTAAACGCATTGCCTTCGCTAACAGCAGCTACCGGAGCTTCAATAGTATAAATACCCGGCTTGGTAATTTTTATCTGCCATGAAACGGTTGCTTTGGGGCTGGTCCAGTAACCAAAATTTGGCGGCGTATGTTCTGACTGTACGCCGTTTTTCAGATCCGCATCAGCAGGGCTTAACACAAATGAGCCATCAGCATTTGCAGACGGAATAACAGCCGTTACCTGTGGCTTACCTTTTATGGTCAGTTTTATAACCGTCGAGTTAACATCTCTTGCAGCACCTGTTAAGGTTAATACCTGTCCGTCGGCTACTTTTTTGCTTTTAAACATGGTAGATCCGCTTAACAATTTGGCTGATAGGATCTGGTTATCTAGGCCGGGTAAAAGCAATTCGCCATTAGCAGGCCAGTCAAATACATGCAGGTACAAAGTAGTGTTAGCACCCGCGGCCTTGGTAGTTACCCTACCCCAGCTTATTTTGCGGAACGGGCTTGCCGTTGTACCGTAAACAGACTCGCTGTTTACCTTCATCCAGGTACCAATATCTGCCAATCGCTGCGTGATAGGCTCCGGGAAAGTACCGTCTGATTTTGGGCCGACGTTCAGCAAATAATTACCACCCTTTGATGCAATGTCTACAAGGTTACGTATCAGTGTTTGGCTTGATTTCCAGCGCTCATCATGCATTTTGTAGCCCCAGGTATCATTCATAGTCATACAGGTTTCCCAAAAACGACCCGGTATACCCGTTGCCGGGATGTATTGCTCAGGCGTTTCAATATCGCCCTGCACATCGCCACCCAAACGATTGTTGGTAATCATGTTTGGGTACTGCTTAACAAGCGGCGCAAACTTAGCAGCGCGCTCTTTGGTCATGTCGGTTGGTACGTCCCACCAAAGCTCGCATACATCGCCATAATTGGTCAGTATCTCCTTAATTTGTGGAACGGCTACTTTGTCCAAATAATCGTCAAAGCTACCGTCCTGCTTTTTGTCCCAATGGCCACCGGCGGCAGCGCCGCCCGGGTTAGACCAATCGTTGGCCTGCGAGTAGTAGAAACCCAGTTTCATACCCTGTTTGCGGCATTCGTCGGCTAACATTTTTATAACGTCTTTGCCGTAGGGTGTTTGTTTTACGATGTTCCAGTCGCTGGCCTTTGAGTCAAATAGCGCGAAACCATCGTGGTGCTTGGTAGTAATTACAATGTACTTAACGCCGGCAGCTTTTGCTGCCTTTACCCACTCGGCAGGGTTATATTTTGTAGGATTAAAAGTTTTAGCATATCCCTGATAAGTATCCACCGGGATCTTAGCTTCGTGCATTATCCACTCGCCCAAACCGGGGATCTTTTTATCCTGGTAAACCCCCGCCGGCACACTATAGACGCCCCAGTGAATAAACATCCCGAAACGCGCTTTGCTCCACCAGGCCATACGGTTTGTTTCAATAATGGCTTTTTTAACAGTGGCTTTTTTCGGCTTCGGGTCGCCTTTTGCGGTAGCAACGTTAACGGACAACACAAATGCTGCAGCAGTCAAAACGACGCTGCCTAAACGAGTATATTTTAACATTATCAGCTTAATAAATATCTAACTAAACTTTAGGCTCCCAACCCGGTGCATACGTGCGGCTCCACAGTTTTTGTGCATCCGCGTCGTTTTTAATGTGACCGTTTGTTGGGTCTATATGTAAATCGCGGCCCACCCGCCAGGCTATATTACCCAGTTGCATGGCTACAACGCTCTTGTAACCAAGCTCCACATCGCAGCTTGGTTTGGTATTATTGCGTATCGCGTTTAAAAAGTTAGCTACGTGCAGGCTATCCATACCCAAACTTGGGCTCGCAGTGTTACGACCCTGGATAGACGCGTCCTCTACCGGGCCTTGTTTTTTAACCTCTTTTACCACCTTACCGGCAAGGTCATAAATAGTATATTCTTCGCCGTCGGTATCAACGCTGCCATTGTCGCCATAAAAAATAACGCCACGGTCTGTACCCTCTATTTTACGCCCGTTAGAGCTGCGGTTTTCCCACATCAACGATACGCGGCCAGGATAATCCATACTTACAATCTGGGTATCCGGTGTTTGCCAGGCATCTTTAAATTGGTAACGGCCACCTACAGATGTTACACGGGTAGGGAAATCAACGCCCAAGCCCCAACGTGCCAAATCCACTTCGTGCGTGCCATTGTTCAGGGCCTCGCCGGTGCCATAAGTCCACAGCCAATGCCAGTTATAATGAATCAAACCATCCTGGTAAGCCTGGCGCGGCGCAGGGCCCTGCCAAAGCTCGTAGTTTAACCACTCTGGCACGGCAGACGGTTTTAGCTCTAACGATTTACGGGCATTGGTATACCAGCATTTAGCAAAATATACGCGGCCAATAACTCCCGCATGCAGCTCCTCTACACATTGTATAGCCAATGGCGACGAGCGGCGCTGTGCACCCATTTGTACTATCTTTTTATATTTACGGGCTGCCTCAACTGCCAATTCGCCTTCGCGGGGGTTATGGCTTAGTGGTTTTTCTACATAAACGTGTTTATTTGCCTGGCAACCCATAATGGTCATAGGCGCGTGCCAATGGTCGGGGGTTGCTATGTATATGGCGTCTACATCTTTGTCTTTTAAAACATTACGGAAATCGCCCTCGCCCTTTGGTGCATTGGCTAATTTGGCAGCAGCCTGAATTTTTTTCTGAACAAGCGGAATGGTGCGCGAGTCTACATCGCAAACACTGATTACCAAACAATTGGCTTGCTTGGCAAAGGTAGTACACATGCTGCCACCGCGGCCATTAAGCCCGATGATAGACACATTGATACGATCATTCGCGCCTATAATACGATTATAGCTTTTAGCTGTAAAGCCAAAGGTTTTGCCGGCCATAGCCACACCGCCGGTAGCGATAGCTACCTTTTTTATAAAGTCTCTTCTCTTTTCCATTGTTGGTAAGATGTATTTTGGTTAATTGGTTTGGGTAACTAAGTTACAATTATTTACATATCAGCGTGTAAACGTACCAGGTGTTTTTGTAATAATTTGGTTAGGAAAGATTGGTGGCTGGGTAATACTATAATAACCGGCGAACAAGCCGTTTGCATTTCCCACAAATCCCGCTTAACTTCCATCACCAATTATGATGAAAAAATACTTACTGCTTTTAGCTCTTGCTCCCTGGTGTTTTGCCAAAGCGCAAACACCCGAACTCAAACGCATTTTTAATGGGCGCGACCTGCAAGGCTGGACCACCTTCGCCGAAAAAAAAGGGACGGACACCAGCACGCAAAATCTTTTTAAAGTTGAGAACGGCGAGATCCACGCGTCCGGGCAAAAGTTTGCTTATATCGCTACTAAAAAAAGTTACAGCAACTTCCATCTGTCGGTAGAGTTTAAGTGGGGCGACAACCGCTACCCTCCCCGCGAACGCGACAAACGCGATGCAGGCATCTGTTTCCATGTGCAGGCTGAAGATAAGATCTGGCCAAAGTCCATTGAATGCCAGATACAAAAGGGGGATGTAGGCGATTTATGGCTGATAGGCTATACAACCGCTGTAGTAGATGGCAAACGCACTGAGCCCAAGGACTATTCGCGCGTATTTAAAAAGGGCGATGCCGAGCTACCCAAAGGCCATTGGAACACGGTTGAAGTGATATCAAAAAACGGCACATTTAAATATATAGTGAACGGCGTGGTGGTTAACGAGGGCGAACGGCTAAGCATAACCAGCGGCCGTATTTTACTGCAGAGTGAGGGCGCCGAAGTGTATTACAAAAATGTTAAGCTGGCGGAGCTTGACTAACATTTAAAAGGATAAGCTTTAACGCTTACGCTAACATCTAAAAAGCCGCTCTATTATGATAAATAAAGCGGCTTTTTAAGATGTACTAAATCTCGTCGTCTTCAACCTCGTCGGGGTCTGCAATAACGTCATCTTCGTCGTCAAGGACGGTTGATATATCGTCCTCGTCGTCTTCTAAAACGTCGTCTTCAACGTCCAGTTCGTCGTCACTGTCCTCCTCCAGTTCATTGTAGGTTGTGTCAGTTGTTTCGTCCAATGATACATCCTCGGTATCTTCCGGCTCAGGCAAATTGTATAAATTCATGGTAGTTTTTGTTTAGGCTTGTGGTATAACAAGCCCCGTGCCGCATTGCTGATTTCCAGATTATTATTTTGTTAAGAAATGTTTAGCGAGCACTACCAATGTCTTTAGCAATTTTTTTGTCTTTCACCATCAGGCGGGTAGCCAGTTTATTTTGTTTTCTTTCTTCATCGCCCAGTATAATACCCCAGGGCTGCAGGCCGTCTACATGGTCAAAAATGATCTTTATAACTGCTATACATGGGATAGACAGAAACATGCCGGGTATCCCCCATATCATTTCGCCGGCTACTACACCAATTACGGTAACTAAGGCATTGATCCGCACTTTTGATCCTACTACCAGCGGCAGTAAAACATTGCTGTCTATAAGGTGCGTAACCACCAGTGTTACTATAACCCAAATAGCCTGCGTACTGTCCGGCGAAGTGCCCAGGGCCACAGTAGCGCTAATGCACAGTGCTACAAAGATGCCCACATAAGGGATAACGTTAAACAGCCCGGTAAGTATGCCTAACAATATGGCATACCTAACCCCCATAAAAGTAAAGGCCGTGCTAACCCCTATGGCCACAATAGCCATTTCTATGAGTAAGCCAATAATGTATTTGCGAATAATGAACTGTACTTGCTCAATGATCTTGTACACCGTAAGCTTATTTTCTTTCAAGAAAACGGATTCCAAAAACTTCAAAATCAGCCGACGATACAGTAAAAAGAAAAACGTATAGATAAATGTAAACACCAAAAACAACAGGATAGACGATACCGACAATACCGTGGCCCCAACGGCGGCAGTGTCCGGCGACAGTACTTTGCTGGTAGCGGCGTCGGCAGCCCTAAGCTGTTTACCCCTGGATATGTGGAAATTATCCTGTACCCAGCCCCTAAACTCCCATAGCGTATTTTTTATCTGCTCCTGAAACTGCGGCCACTCTTTATACAAGTCGGCTAGTTGCGTGCCGATTACATAGATCAACAATCCTACAAAGCAAAGCAATAATATCACGGCCACCATAGATGCCGCGCTGCGGGGTAAGCGTAATTTAAACTCGAAAAACGCCGCTAACGGCAATAATAAAATAGAGAATAAGCACGAAAAAATAAGCGGCGAAAGGATTTCTTTAGCGACGATCACCATAAAACCAATGGCGACAAGGCTAAACAATACTGCAGCCAGCTTGATATAAAAAGGGAAATTGGTAAAAGTTTTCAGGTCCATAGTTGGGGTATTAATAGTGCCGTAAATGCGCACCGCGATGTATGAACATTTTAACCACACTTTAGTTTGACTGGAGGTGATGGCTGGTAAAAAGTTTAATAATAGCAGGATGCCTAAGCCGGGGAAAGGCAACGCCACACGCGACATGCGCTCAACTATAAATTTATGTTTAGATTTAAGGAACAAAAATTGCTACAATCCGCCGGAAACATTTGTTATGACAGGTATGAAAAAAATACTTACGCTACTTTTATTTAGCCTCGCGATAGCCAACGTAGGCACTGCACAAACGGTAACCGGGCCCCTGGGCGAACGCTTTGGCGTACGTGTGGTTACCAGTAATTTGGCCGACCCCTGGGAAATTACGCTTGGCCCGGATGGCTACCTGTGGACCACCGAATCTAAAGGTTACCTGCTAAGCAGGATAAAACCGGCCAGCGGACAAAAAACGGTATTGCTGGATCTGAATACAGAGCGCCAATTTCCGCGCTATGATAAAATGGGCAGAGCGGCCGGTGGCAAACCCTGGAGCGCGGGGGGACTTATGGGCATGGCCCTGCACCCGCAACTATTAAACGGTAAACCGTATGTATACCTCATGTATGTTTATAAATATGAGGGGGCCAACAAAGAAGGCAACGGCTGCGCTGTTAATTATGGCGGCTGCGCCTTTAAGGGCCGCGTTGTGCGTTATACCTACAACAAGCAAACCCAAAAACTAACTGACGCAATCATTTTGTGCGATAGCATACCGCAAAGCAATGATCATAATGGTAGCAGGCTTACCCTGGCCCCGGTAGCCGGCAAAACCTACGTATTTTACAGCACCGGCGATATGGGTGCCGGTCAGTTTGGCAACGCCGGCCAACCCAACAACGCGCAAAACAAAAATAGTTACGAAGGTAAAATACTACGCTTTAATACTGAGCCTGATAAAGATGCCGGTGCTTTTGACCGCTGGATACCAAACGACAACCCTCTTAACGCCAGCCGCCAAAGTGCCGTGTATAGTACGGGCCACCGCAATCCACAAGGCCTGGCGTATGCTGTAGTAAACGGTACCGGTTACCTGTACGAGAGCGAGCATGGCCCTTTTTCTGACGACGAGATTAACATCATTAGCAAAGGTAAAAACTATGGCCACCCGTTGGTTATTGGCTATGCCGATGGTAACTATAACGGGCTGGCCGCAGGTATTACTGATCACGAGTCCCTGCCCGGTAAATGGCATACGAGTTACCCACTTATTGTCGACGAAAAAGCAAACGCCGCTGCTATGGGCAATGCTTACGGTAACCCGCTAATAACACTGTATCCAAACAGCAATGCGTTTTTAAGCCGGCTTTTTCAAAATAACGGACGCGGCGGCTGGCCGTCTGAAGCACCGAGCAGCCTGGATGTTTACACAGCAAACGCCATCCCCGGCTGGCAAAACTCGTTGTTAGTACCCACCCTTAAAGGCAATAAGTTAATACGTTTAAAATTAAATCAAAAAGGCGACGCCATAACCGGCGATACCATAGGCTATTTTAAAAGCAAGGCGCGTTACCGCGACATAGCCCTGTCACCCGATGGCAAAAAGATCTATTTGGCTACCGATAGCTCCGCCACATCATCCAACCCATCAAGACAAAACCCGGGGCAGATCAATCAAGCCGGGGCAATAATTGAATATACTTACCTGGGGATGAGTGGTGAAATGGATAAAAAGCGTAAATAATCAGGCCCGGACTGATCATTTACGCAGTAGTAGGATAAGAGCTTGGTCAGGCTGAGCCTGTCGAAACGCAGTGCGAGGGCCTTATCCGCTATGGTTTGATGGGCTCACCATTGACATCGGGTAAGGGACTTAACAATAAATTATTTTTGCGCTAACGCTGCCAATAAACTTTCCAAATCCTCTAGTGTCGCGGTAAACCCTGATTTAAAGCCTTCAAGCAGGCCTTCCATCCTTTCGAAAGATTCGTTGTAGATGAGGATATTCACTTTGGTGATGCCATCTTGTTCGCTAAAGGTATAATCCCAGTCTGAGCCTGTTGGCTGCGGGTTTTCGTCTTTATCAGCGAAAGTGTTGAACATTTTAAAATTGGTTTTTGGCGTAATGGAGGTATACTTTTGCAGCGCCCAGCTTTCCTTTCCTTCGGGACTTACCATGGCGTAAAACCTTTTGCCACCTACTTCAAAATTCATGTATTTGGTTTTGGCGGTGTAAGGTGCCGGGGCCACCCATTGGTCCAATAACTCGGCCTTGGTGAAGGCATCCCATACCAGCGACAGTTCGGCCGCAAATTCGCGGGTGATGGTTACCGTTTTAGCTGGCTTATCAATAGTGAAATCAAATAATAAGTTATTTTTCATTTTCGGTTTTTTTAATTGTTGCTAATAAATTATCGAGCTGGTCAAATTTGGTTTCCCAGATCTTTCTAAATTGTTCAATCCATTTGTCCACTTCCTTAATTTTATCCACCTCCAGCGAGTAGTAGATTTCCCTACCTTGCTGCTCTTGCTTTACAAGCTGGCATTCGGTTAAAATTTTTAAGTGTTTTGATACGGCCTGCCTGGTGCTATTAAAGTTGTCGGCTATGGCGTTAGGTGTCATTGCCTGCAAGGCAATCAAAGTAATAATGGCCCGCCTGGTTGGGTCGGCAATTGCCTGGAATATGTCTCGTCTCATGGGATGTATTTAAATTTAGGAAACCCTTCGGTTGCAAATATATGTGCAACTCTTCGGTTTCGCAAATTTATTTATGTTTTTTGCCAACTATCAATGAATCGCCGGTACCAGATAGGCTTTACTCAACATAGAATTGAGCGGCCCAAAACTATCAATCCCGGTGCCGCACCTGCTAAACATAGGTTATGATGCAAACACAAACTGATCTGGACATCGCCTTATGTGTATGACAAAGGCAGCTTGGTACAAGTGTTTGGATTATAAAAATCAAAAAAATAGTGTAAGAAGCAGGGCTAAAATGTCCGCGTTTTTTTATTTTATTAATTTGGTTGATGCGATGTAAGCTGCTGGCTCGTACCTTAAAGTATGTTGTCACCCCTGAGCCCGTCGAAGGGGCGCGCGAAGGCCTTTGCGCGCTGATGCTACATGTTCACCATGACAACCCGTGAGCACCCATCCCGCTATTGGAAGTCTGTAGTCCCAGCGACTATAGAAAAAAGTCTTTAGATGACCAGATTAATTGGTAATATATTTAGAAGAGATCAGCAATAACAAAGTACGATCAGCTTTCGCTTCATCATAATTTTCTTTAAGCAGCTGGTTTACATGCTTGTTTTTCAATTTGACGGCTGCCATTTGTAATATTTGAAAAGAAGCCATTTCGACGCTTTCGATGTTCTGGAGATAAAATATAATGGACAGATCCCTTAACTCAGGTTCGTCCTGTTGTTCGTTTATCGCTTCAAAGGCATCTTCAATCAGGCCCGTCAATCCATGAATACTGCCATGAGCAACTTCGCCATCCAGCAAAGTATAAATTATCTGCATTCTTGCTATTTGCTTTTGAACATCCTCAACCGTTTCTTCAATCGCATTTTTAAGGTCGGCAAACTGAACCTCGTCGGCGAGCGCTGGGAGTTTAGAAACAAGGTGAAGCTTGGCCGCATAGATACGGTCAAGATGCTTTAAGAAAAAAATTTTAAGTTTATCAGAACCTAAGTTTATCTTTTTCCACGAACTATGCTGATCAGGTTGTTCACTCATAACGGCTATTTTGGCCGCTAAGGTAAAAATTCTTTAACTTTAGTAAGCAAATAATAAATATCAAAAGGCTTGCTAACAAAACCATTTGCACCGCAACCGCGTGCTAATACAGCAACATCTTCCTCTGCAGACACAAGCAGTACAGGAATATTAGCTAAATCCATTTCGGTTTTGATCTCTTTACAGATTTCCGCACCTGTTTTGCCGAACCCGGCTATCCTTACATCAAGTAAGATCAGGTCAGGATGAAGTACTTTTATCTCTTCGGTTGTTGTTCCGGTTTTAAACAATATTGGCTCATATCCCTCCTCTCCAAAAATTATGTCCAATATGGACAATATATCATCATCATCATCAATAACCAGTATACGTTTAGACATCATTAGGATTTTACACTATTAGTCAAAAGTTGTTCCAATTAAAATATTACAAATGGTTTTGGTTAATTTCTAATTAAAATCAAATCACATTAACTCCGTAGCATCAATACCATAAACCTCTTTAAACAGCTTGCTAAAATGTGCGCGTGATTTGAAACCGGCAAGGCTTGAAATTTCGGCCACGGTACGGTACTTACCGGATGCAATAGCTTCCCAGGCTAATTGTAACCTGATTATCCTAACCAGTTTATTTGGTGTGATACCTAAAATTCGGTCAACACGCCTGTATAACTGGCGTTCGCTTAAGGCTAATTCATCACTAATCATATGAAGCGTTAAATCTAAGCGGCCCACATATTTTCTAACCGTACTTTCAAAATTGCTTAACCATTGTTGGTCCAGCGGCGATGGTTCGTGGTTTACTTTTGCATTTACCTTAAGTTTAGGTATGATCAAAGCTTTAGCATTAACGTTATTTTGACCTGTTTTAAATCGTTGTTTATGGTCATCATTGATCATAGCCAGGATAAGGGATATCCGGTCAAATTCTTCTATTTGTTTTTTGTAGGTTATATTTTTGGCAATTGCAAAAACCAGTTTGTCCCTTATTATAGGCACAAATGTCCATGAGAGCCAAATGATTTCACCGGTTTTAGCGATGTATCTGTTTTCAAAATTCAATAATGGCTCGCCTTTTCTCAACGTGTTATGCTTCTGCGCGGTGATCTCGCGGTCGTCCGGGTGAATAAAGGTGTTGACAGGTGAGCCAAAAAGTTCCTCCTTGCTGTAACCTAATGTATTGGATACAGCGGAATTGATCTTTTTGAAGTATCCGTCATCACCAGCAATACAAAGCATATCCGGTGATAATTCAAAAAAGTATTCTAAATCCAAAACGACATCCGGGCTCAACGTTTCCATGTTCTTCTATCAGATAGTTTGTATGCTATTTTTTAATTTTCGAACACTTATATCATTATAAAAATCAAAATAATAACTAAGGGTAAATTGTTTTAAATTTATTTTAACTGATTTAATTATGTCAGTTTTAGACACATTTTGGCGGTTTTGTGAACAATTTATAATTCATCTTTACCGTTTATTAGCAGAACCGAATAATCTATTATAAATCTATTCTAAACATTATTGCGTAAAACAATAATGATTTGTTATTTACATATCGATGAACCGATAGGTTCTTCTGCTATAATTTCAAGTACAATATTTTGGGAGACCTACTAAATGATATTCATACGCTCAGGACGATTATAAACGCCTCGCCCTTCCCTGTCTATTTGTGCAAGGGCGAAGATATGATTGTCACTATCGCTAACGAAGCCACACTAAAGGCCTGGGGGAAAACGAATTATGTGATAGGCAAGCCGTTTCATGAAGTTTTGCCAGAGTTAGAAAATCAGCCCTTTAAGCAGTTGTTGCTGGATGTTTTATCATACCGGAATTACCCATTCGTTTAATGATCAGCGCGCGGATATCGTCGTTGACGGAATATTGCAAACCTTTTATTTCAAATTCTCTTACCAGCCTTTTAAAGACCAGGACGGACAGATAACCGGTGTATTTTGTTTCGCCAATGATGTTACTGAACTAGTGCTGTCAAGGCAAAGGTTGGCTGCATCAGAAGAATCGGCAAGGTCAGCAATTGCTGCAGCGCGCCTGGGGACGTTTGACAAGGATCTGGTTACCGGTGAAATGTTTTGGGATGCAAGATGTCGGGAAATGTTTGATATCGCGCAGGAGAAACAAGTTTCTTATGAGGATGACTTTTTACCCGGACTACATCCTGCCGACCGTGAGCGGGTGAATAGCCATATTGTAAATTTCGCGTTTATAAAAGCGTTATCCGATGGCGATTATGATGTGGAATATCGGGCGATTGGCGCCGGTGATAAAAAAACCCGCTGGATAAGATCAAGGGGTAAAGTCTTTTTTAACGATGACAATCACCCCATTCGTTTTATAGGGACCGTGTTTGAGATCACCGACATTAAGTTAGCTGACGAAAAAAGTGCCTTGTTATCTGCTATTATTCAATCATCCTACGATGCAATTATCAGTATAAACCTGCACGGCATGATTGAAAGCTGGAACAAAGCTGCCGAAAGGATGTTTGGCTTCACTTCTGACGAAATAGTCGGTCAATCTATATTGAAAATTATCCCGCCAGAAAAGGTCGAAGAAGAACGGCAAATATTATATGGCTTGAAAAATGATGAACGCCTTGAGCACTTTGAAACAAAGCGCCTTACAAAAGATGGCAAACTTTTAGATATTTCTATTACGGTATCACCAATAAAAAATGATGCCGATGAAATTATCGGCCTCTCTAAAATCGCGAGAGATATCACTGATCAAAAATTGGCAGAAATGCGTAAAAATGACTTTATTACCATTGCCAGCCATGAATTAAAAACCCCGTTAACTACCATAAAATCTTACGTGCAGTTACTATTGGCCAAAGCACGGGCCGCGGACGACGCATTCCGGATAGATGCACTGTCCAGGGTTGAGAAGCAGGCTAACAAAATGTCGGTATTGATCCAAAACTTTCTTAATAATGCCAAACTGTTAGAAGGTAAATTTGACTTAGATGTTGAGCGATTTAACATGCATGAGTTATTATTAGAAGTTGAGCATTATGCAAAGATATTATCGCCTACACACCAGATAGTGCTGAAAGATTGTGACGATGTTTCTGTAGTAGCCGACCGCGATAAGATAGCGCAGGTTATGGAAAACCTGGTCAGCAATGCCGTTAAATACTCCCCGGTTAATACTACCATAATTATTGGCTGTAAAAAGATCAATGGCCAGGCACAGATCTCTGTTACCGATACCGGTATTGGGATTGATAAGAAAGATCAGGGCAAATTGTTTGACAGGTTTTACCGCGTTGAAAATGACAAGCTTAAAAATGTCGCAGGTTTTGGAATAGGCCTGTACCTTGTTGCAGAAATATTGCGATTTCATGATAGCAGGATATTAGTAGAAAGCACTGCCAACGTTGGATCAAAATTTTATTTCAACCTGCCGATTTCAATGGATTAAGGGAAATAAGATAAGGTTTTTCTTATGCCGTTGTTGGTGTTATCACCAACAAAAGCGAAGTTATAAGTCACTCAATCTAAAGATACCTTCCCGCTTTTTATATCCTCAATTTGCTGATAGGTGTAGGGCTTGTACACAACCCCGAGACGTTTTGCATTTGCTTCTACAGTGCTGTCAAAGCCGGCTTCTTTTCGGCGCTTATTTACATTGGCTGCATCTTGTATTGGTACTACGTAGTGTAAAAAACGCTTTTTGCCGGTTTTAGGATCTGTAAAAGTTTCGCCGTATACCTGCGTGCCGTATACCTGCTCTTTATGCTCTTGAAGTCGCTTCCTGTCCAGCATCATGGCCACATACATAAAAGGCAGCTCCCCCTTCTTACCTGCCTCTTCTATCAATGGATAAAATTTGGGGATCTTGCCCGCATGCTGCACCACGTAAAATACGGCCAGGTTTGCAGGCTCGCCCACTAAAGTTTTACCAGGATAGCCATATTGTGATATGATCTTTTCAACTTTAATCATATTAGCCGAATCGATCTTATGCGCATAGTTCCAAAATTGCTTGATCAACACCTCTTTTGGCTGGCCAAAAAATACTGCCAGCGAATCTTTTTGCTTTTCGCTGGTTTCGGTATCATTTATAGCGCGGATGCCTTGGTCCGTTTGCAGGATCGAGTCCAATTGCACTTTTAATTGCAGATTGATCTTAGATTGGGCGATGCAGTGGAAGGATATCAAACAAGCTGCTATAACAAGGGTTGTTTTCATGGTGTGATTAGGTGAAGGAATTGTTACCTAAAGGTAGGAATACATGCAATGAGTTGCAAGTAAGGATTCCGTGACAGGAGGATCGTTTAATGTTAGTCAGTTTGTAATCCCGGACTAACTTTGTTGCGGATCTCCCGATCCGCGTGGGGCATCGGGTATGCAGATTGCAAATCGCCTGGTAAGCTGATACGGGATTAAGTCCTGCACTATTGGAAGCAGCCGGAACAGTGCATTATTAATCAGCACGACAAACAATATCGTTGTAATATATTTAATACAAACATATCGCCGCTAAAAGAATTTGATTAAACCTTTCATGTTAATTAACGTTTAAAACAAACACCCCATTAAAAACCAATTTATATATGAAAAAGTTAATTTTATTTTCCGTTGCCGTTTTAGGTTTAAGCTTTGCGTCATGCAAAAAAAGTTCTAATACAGAGGGTACCACCCGGGTTACTGTAAAAATGACCGATGCGCCGGGTGCTTATGACGCCGTGATCCTTAGCGTTAAACAAGTTGTTATCCTTTCCTCAGGCGGTGAAAGAACCGTAAATGTTAATGGCACCCCTATCGATATTCTCCGTTTCAGAAACGGCAGGGATACCGTGCTTGCGGGAGTTGATGTTCCGGCGGGCCGTTTGCAGGAAGTTCGTTTAGTATTGAACAATACTGGTAACAGGGTAGTTATCAATGGCATTTCTTATGATCTGAATACCCCAAGCGGACAAACGTCAGGCGTGAAACTCAAAGTACAGGATGACCTGACCCCGGGTATTGCCTACACGTTACTGTTAGACTTTGATGCCGCACAATCAATTGTGACAACCGGTAACGGCAAATACAATCTGAAACCGGTGATCAGGGCCATTCCAGCTGCTGTATCCGGCGCTTTGACAGGCATGGTTGTACCGGCTGCTGCTTTTCCAAAAGTTTATGCTATTATGGGGACAGATACTGTTGGTACGGTTACTGATGCTACCGGTAAATTCTATTTCCCTGGCTTAGCTGCAGGTTCTTATCGGGTAAACTTTGCACCTATAGCACCTTATGCAGGTAAAACCGTAGACAATGTTACGATAGTTAACGGTTCGGTTAAAGACTTGGGTAGCATTGCCATAACCCAGTAAAAAGCCGTAGTCCCGTTATAAGTTCAAAGCGGGCTTCTGTAAAATAGTGGATCAGTTTAATGAGTAAGAATGGACTACTCATTAAACTGATTTTTTTGCGCTTTTTTTGGCAACAATATTAAGGTGACACCTGGGGATAGCGCGGGAAATCCGTAAAACTGGTCCTGGATTACTTTATGCCGTTGTTGGTGTTAACACCAACAACTATATGCCTTGAATAGGATCCGAGGTTCCATCCAAGGACTTGTTGGTGGTAACACCAACAAGGGTGAAGGAATTAGTAGAAAGCACTGCCAACATTGGATCAAAATTTTATTTTAATCTGCCTATTTCAATTGATTATTACAAATACGATAAGGTTTTTAAAAATGCCATATGTTTTTGTTATGATTAGGCTAGTCAGTACCCAGGGAAATTAGCAAAATTTTCAACTTACATGCTTAGCTTTATGTTTACTTAGATTTATAAGAACTAAATTTATATTGGTAAGTGGCCGTAAAATAACGTTTTAATATCTGTTGTTCAGAGGTAGTAATAGAGTTCTGCCCGGCATATCTATAGACGGATATGTTTTGGTCAAAAAGATCATAAACCGACAACTTAAGCTGGCCCTTATCCTTTTTCAACATTAATAAAGTTACCGCCAAATTTACAATGTTGCTTGATCGCTGGAAGCCCTGGCCTACCTGCGGCCGATAATTGTAATTATACTTGGCTTCAAAAACAAAATGAACGGGCCAACGTACACTAATATCGCTGCCAACAGTGTGCGTTAATGTATTTACTGTTGCGTAATTAACCTCTTTATATCTGGTTGATTGGATAGTAAACTGGTAATTAGTATTAATACTAAGAACTTTATTATAATTGAAATTAATATTTTGGGTAGTGTTAAACCTATAATCATATTGGGTGCCTTCATCGGCATTCAAGAAAAAAGCCGCTTTGTAAAGACTACCGCCAAAACTATTGCTTAACCCCATTTGCCATTTTTGCCGCGCTTTAAATTGTTTGTCGATATTACCGCCAAAATTTTCTCTTATGCTGCTGTTCCTGTTCACAAAGTTTGTTGTATGTGCGCCTACAGCATCAATAGTTGTTTTGGAGATAATTGCGTTTTGCAAAAGGGTTACCCAAGTCCAAAAGCTAATATTTAGCTGTTTGTCGTTATTATATTTATAATAATTTAACCTAAAATCGTGTGTCCTGCTCGGCATTAAGTCGGCGTTTCCGGTCACCTTATATAATGCATTATATACTCTGGTAATTGGCAGCATGTTGTCTATACCAGGCACGTCATAAGCTTCGGTGTAACTCGCAGAAAAGCTCTTGACATTAAGTTCTACCGATGGAAATAAGAGAAAATATTTTTTGTTGATATTGCGTACTGTATCAATATTAAAATAGTTGGTTACATTTTGAGTCTCAAAGTCTAAGCCCACTTTAATACTAATATCGTCTTTAAACTTGTACGTTAGTACCGGCTTTATATTTTGCACAAACCAATGGCGTACCAAGTTCTTTCCTAAGGAATCATTAAACAAAGTATATAAACCGGTAGTCTGATTTTTATCAAAAACAAACTCTTTACCGGTTATTAAAAGGTATCTGCTATTGGTATTTAGCTCAGCGATAATTTTTTTTGTAATTGGATGATAGTAGTTAGCGCTTAGGCCGAACGTATTGTTTACAGACCCTTGGTCGTCAAGCCTGTCCAATAATTGCGTTTGAATTGACGACACATAAGACACAATTTTTTGCAAGCTATAAGAGGAATTACCGGTATTGTTTAAACTTATCGACTGATTTAGGGTGATAGATTTGCCCTTATGTCCCAGTTTATGGTAAAACATAAAGTTGTGGCCGAAGTTATTGCTGTTGTCATCGCCCGATTGATTAGTAAAGGACGAAGTTATTGGACCTTGAATATTGCTGGTACTGCCTGCATAAATATAAGTGCTTGGGCTTGTTTGAAAACTGAAGTTAGGTGTATAAAGAATGCGCATATTACTATCCGGCTTCCACTCTATCGTCCCGCCAATAGCTTGTTTCCGGCTGATGTTGTTATTGCTGCCCTGGTATTGACTGTTCAACACCGTTTGATCTGTAGTTTGCTGTGATTGGTTTTTACTGGTGTTGACGGTATTTGTACCAGTGTAGAAGTACGTAAGGTTCATCCGCAGCCTTTCGCCATAATCATTGTTAACGTTTAGGCCGCCAGAGGTAATGCTCTGTATCCCGCCACCCCAATTCTGCCCCCCAAAGGTCCCGTCGTAGTATTGGCCGCTTTGCGATCTGTTAAACCCGCCCATAGTATATAATTCATCCTGAGAAAAACCGGTTGAATTAAGATTGTTCGACAGCCCTATCAAACTAACCTGCAGGGTATCCCTAAAGTTACTCAAAATGCCGCCAACCTCATACCTGCCGCGCGTTCCTATCCCCCCGTATAACTTACCCAATGTGCTCTTCTTAATCTTATTCTTCATTTTAAGATTGATAACCTTCCCAACATCTTTATCGCTAAGTTTATGGTCGGGGTCATCCTCGCGGTCGTCATAAACTTGTATTTTGTCAAGCATATCTGCGTCAAGGTTTTTGGTGGCTACTTTGGGGTCATTACCAAAAAAACGCTTTCCGTCTATCAATAAACGATTTACTTTTTTACCATTCACTAATATGCTTCCGTCGTAGTTAACTTGTACGCCTGGTAGTAGCCGCAACAAATCCTCGACTACCGCATTAGGACGGGTCTTAAAGACTTCGGCATCGAATTCGATGGTATCTTTTTTCACTGATATCGGCGTGCGTTCGCCTTTTATAACTACTTCCCGCAGGCTTCGTGCAATCAAGGTTAATGGTCCCAAGTCTGTCGACACATTAGGCTTAAGCTTGAGCGCTTTTCTAAAGGTGGTATATCCCATAATAGAAATTGTCACACTGTTGCTAATATCAATGGGCAATGCGCTAAGTTTAAATGAGCCGTCTTTTTGGCTAAGCGTATAAGCTATAAGCGAAGTGTCTTTTTGGTTAAATATGGCGATAGTAGCACGCTCAATGGGTGCTTTAGATATAGAATCTAATATTACGCCCTTAATGGAGCCGCGCTGTGCTAAAGCAGTCGAAGCAAGTATCGACAGCGATAACATAAGTAAAATTGATTTTTGCATAAGGTATGCCCACTACGGATAAATTGTGTTAGGCGGATTAGATTTTATTAAGTCGATTAAAAATATTAATACTTAAGTGATAAATGATTAAGTTTAACAATTGAAAGGTTCTTTTAACAATTTTTAACTATAAGTTTCGGCGGAAGTGGTGTTTTTCAGTGGTGCCGTCCAGAAAGTCAGCCACTGCGGCTTTTTGCGAAGAACACTTGCAAGCATAAAAACCCCTGAGATAATATACCAAAAGACCCATATCTGTTCCTGTCCCCGCTGGGTCTCTAGACAGAAACCCTGCTATGCACGATGCCCTCCCTCGCACCAACCACGCAGGGTCTTACGAGCGACCGCTGCGAAGACAATTTTGATTATTGATTATTCAAGCGCTTCACCACCCTATGCACGGTACTAAACGAAACACCGGTTTCGGCGGCTATGGCGCGTACGGTTAGGCCCTGGTTATTTAGCTCGGCAATGCGCTCTTCGGTTATTTTGCGTTGCTGCTCGGTGTAGTGCAGCAGGTGCGTGGCTTCGGGGCCAAAGCCGGTAAATTCCAGTTGCAAAAAATTAGCTGGCTTTGCCAATTGGCAAAGGGCAACGTTGTTTGCGCCATATACCTCGGTGCCGCTGCGTTGCTTTATTTGTTTAAGGTAGCGCAGGCCGGGGCTGGTTTGGCTTTCGCCTATGGCAAAGGCACTGTCGGCAAAGTTGATGAGCATTTTGCTGCCTTGCAAATCGTTACGCGTTACCGGTTTGGCAGGGTTACGTTTGGGGGTATGCGCCAGCACCAGTACAGACAGGCCATACTTGTTTTTTATGGCTTGCAGGTTTTTCATCAGGCTTACGGCGCTGGCCGCAGCTTCGGTACCGCTGCGCAGGCAGGTAATATTATCAATGATCAATATGCGCGCCTTGGTGGCCACCAATACGTTTTCTATCCCGTTGTTCAGGTAGTCGGCATAGCTGTCAAACCTGCGCGCGCCTACCGACTCGGGGTTAAAAACCAGGCGGTAAAAGTTGGCGCTAAAGGGATAGTTGCCATCATGGAAACTGCTATAACGCTTTTCGAACTGCGCGGCGGTAAGCTCGAAATCAAAATACAGCACCTGTTCGGCAGGTCGCGCCGGGCCGAAACCGGGGATAGCCTCGCCCCTGCTCAGGCTGTCGCCCAGCTGCACCGCCAGGATAGATTTGCCCACGTTGGTATCGGCAAACATAATGCACAGCTCGCCCTCGTACCAAAAATGATCGAAGAGCTTATCGGCAGAGCGCAGCCTGTTTTTACCTGTGGTTAGCCAGTCGGCAGCTTTTTTAATAATGAAAGCGTCTTTGCTGTCGGGCGGGCCTTGTAAATAATTGTTAAGCTGTTTGGTTTGTTTAGTCGTTAAAGGCTTGCGGGCCGCCTCGCGGCGCAGCAGCTCAATCTCGGGCGGGCGACCAAGATTGTCAAGCAGGTTAGCATCACTCATAATAAAAGATTTTATGCAAGGTAGCCCGCCCAGCGCTGAATTATGGTGACAGTGTTTTGTCAGTAGGTGGGGTATTATGCGTAATTGAAAAGCCGGGCCCAGTGCGATTCCCTCCCCCGGGAGGGTGTAGGGAGGGGTTTGACAAAGCGGCTAAACCCCTCCCTGCCACCGCGCCTGCCAACCGCACCCCTCCCGAGGGAGGGAGTGAATGGCGTAGAATTTGATTAGAATCTGTTGTTTTGTGTCATTGACTTGTCCTGCTATAGGTTGACAAAACTGATGGACAAATGGACAAACAGAAACACAAAAACAAACAAAAGATTATAGCTGAATACTTGCTTGGGG
>NZ_JBHUON010000039.1:0-13598 GCF_042686155.1 Mucilaginibacter antarcticus
TACCCCCAAGCAAGTATTCAGCTATAATCTTTTGTTTGTGTTTCTGTTTGTCCATTTGTCCATCAGTTTTGTCAACCTATAGCAGGACAAGTCAAAAGCAAAATTTGCTGCGGTTTTGCGCACGATGTCGGATACCAAGCGATAAGAACCCGACTTGCAAATTTAAATGAGCGGGAGATTCCACAAGGTCTCGTCGTTTTTTATACCGGAATTTCCGGGTAAGCAAAGGGGGGAAATAGCGTATATAACCGCATTAAGTTTACCAAAATCGTAGTAAATCTATACAAAATGGTTAGTTTTATCACTCATATAATTCAACAATGACCCAAGAATTTGATACCTGGAAGCTGGCTGCTATCGGCCGGATAAAAGTAAAGACATCGTTATTTACCGATCCTGAAATAGAAAAACATAAGCTTAACTACCCGGAAAGGTTGTTGGAGGTAATACCGCGCTTTTTGGTAACACCCGAGGATTTTGCAGAGTTTCAGCTCCACACAGATGCCCTGATAGCGGCAATGCCCGAAACCAACGATATCTTTAAAGCCAACATCAACACTTATTTCGCATTGGTAGAAGAGTCACGGGCAATATATACAAAGCGGTATAACCTGGTTAAAAAAGGCGCCATTGCAGCCCAATGGCTTGCTATCTGCCTGGCTATTGGCACCGGGTTAGGTATAGTGTTTAAAAAGGTAGGCCTGGGTATCCCATTCGGTTTAATTATCGGGATAATGATAGGTCAGCGTAAAGAGAAAGAGGCAGCCGAACAGGGCCGGATTTTGTAATATAGGTAACATCAATTGTCATCCTGAGTGACGAAGGATCTACTACACCTATTGAGCAAAGCAAACACCTTTTATTTATAGAAGACTCTTCGCTACCGCTTAGGATGACAACCTATGTATTTAGAGGTTTTCTTTAACAAAATCCCGGATGTAATCTTTAATCATTTCTCTCACTTTTTCAAACCGCTCCATCACCTGCTCATCAGTACCTGTAGCTTTTGCCGGGTCGGGGAAGTTATAGTGCAGCTTAACCGCGGTTGACGGGAAATGCGGACAGCTTTCTTTCGCGTTGTCGCACACGGTGATCACGTAGTCGAAATCAATATCGAGATATTCATTGACGTTGTTTGATGTATGATTTGAAATATCTATCCCATCCCTTTTCATCGTTTCTATCGCTTTAGGGTTTACCCCATGGGTTTCAATCCCCGCGCTATAAATGGTTGCTTTTTCTGCGGCAAAGTGCTTAAGATAACCTTCGGCAATCTGGCTGCGGCAACTATTGCCTGTACATAGTACTAAAACGTTTTTCATATCTTAATTAAAACAGTAACCATATCAGGTTGATGATGCAAAATTTAGCATCCCAACCAAAAATTAACTGTAAAACGATCACCGCTGTTGTTATGGTGACAGCCTTTTTATACTTAATAAGCTTGGTTAGCATTAGCAGCAACCTGAGCCGGGGGTGCAACACTGATTGTCATTTACAAGGTTGACAAGCTGTATTTTGGGTTTAGCCTCTGCCACTGCTGGGGTACAGCATTCTTCGCCGGCATCATTAGTACCGCAGCTGCCGCCCCTGTTAATGGCTTTACACTGTGTAAAATCAGGATTTAAATCAACAACCAGGTTTTCGCCCTCTATGGTAATTTCACCGGGATACATCTGCCGGGTATCGTAAGCCGAATTGCCAAACTCTATCTTTACAATCCCTAAGGGATTAAGGGGTAAACTTTTTTCAACCAATTGAACAATAGAAAGTGCTTTTTCAACTTGCATCGCCCTGTCGTCGTCTTTTTTCGCAGGTTCCCATAATTGGATAATGATCTCTGTCCAGCTATTCATCTTTCCGCCACAGTCAACCGAGGTGATAGGTGCCTGTTTAATTTCTGTGATGTGGTACGATGCATCTACCCGTTGGTTATGGCTATATTGAAACTGTAGGTGTAGCTCCGGGTGTTGTATAAGCTCTGCTTTGAAAGCTTGCCAATTCATTAAGTCTGTTGTAGTCATAGCTTTAATTGTAATATTACGATTGATTTATTCAATTTTTTTTAACAGCAGTTTACATCGCCTTTATGTGCCGACATTAAATCTGCAAACCGATCCTGTAAGCGTTTCCAGGTTTTAGGCTCAATACAGTAACAGGTTTTTACGCCTTCAATAGTACCCTGAATAATCCCTGCTTTTTTTAGTTCTTTTAAATGTTGTGATATGGTTGCCTGGGCCAAACCCAACTCGTCTACCAAATCGCCACAAATACAGGCGTTTGATCCAATTATTTGCTGTAGTATAGCAATACGCGCCGGATGCGCCATTGCCTTAAGCAACACGGCCAGCTCATTTTGCTCTTTTGAGAATATTTGTGTTTTGGTAAGCCCCATTGTATATCGCAATATTACGATAGATGGATCATAGTTCAAAATTTATTTTGGTCTGCCAGAAAAGCCTATGCATGTTTTTTTGATTTAAACACCTTATCGCACCTAAAAAATGACCAGGAATCAAAGATGGTCTAAAGCGATGGGCCGGATGGATACTTGTAAGACCTTTCGCTATTAAGCTCCCTATCAAAAGTTTATTTACAAAGTTTACATTTTAATTTACAATCCAAATTCGTTGTGCCGAAAGATATCAAGGTAGTTTTGTTGTATAAACTTTTATGAATATGAAAAAAGTAATTTATGCGCTGATCTTACCAATGGTTGTGGTAAGCGGAATTGTATTTGCAAATCGCGAAAGCAAAAAAGAAACATCTTACAAGCCATCCCCAAAGCCATTATCTACTACTAGCAGTAAAACCGACAGTGAAGAAACTAAAAAATGGAAGGCTTCTCTTTACGGGGGTATATTTAAAGAGTGGGAAATTTCTTTTGAGCGCGAAAGATTGCTTGCCACTGCGGATAAAATAAGGAAGAATTTAACAGCTTTTACCAACATGGAGGCTGTTGTAACGTCTCTTTCTATCCCCTCGCGCACAAACGCAGACGCATCAACAATACAAGGAGTTTTGGTTAGTATTAATGGGCAGGCATATATTGTTCAATTTGATCCCGGGGATATTCAGCAGTTACAAAGCCTAAGGGTTAACGACAAAATAATTATCAAAAGCAGTAGCGCACAGTATTTGCGTAATTATTTACATTTAGTCCTGTCCGCCAACTATGTTGAACGAAATCATAAGGTAATTGTTAAACGTGATTTTAGCAAGGTTGGTTGCTAAGGGTAAGTGCGTTATTTTCCATTTTTTTTCAAATTTTCCGCAGGCTCATTAACGTACGGTGTCCAATAAATATTAGGGTCGCGTTTAAAGCCGTATTAGCGTTTGCCGCCGGGGCGGGGGTAGGGCAGCGGGATCTGAATAGCATCAATAAAAGTAAGGTTAAATTTAAAAATAATATCGCCGTAGAGACGCAACGCATTGCGTCTCTACGGCCACAGGCATTTGTGAAAATTAATGTAAAACATGTATTGCTTGCCTTACGTGTCTTAATGTCCTACGGGAGACGCAACGCATTGCGTCTCTACGGCGACAGGCATTTGTGAAAATTAATGTAAAACATTTATTGCTTGCCTTACGTGTCTTAATGTCCTACGGGAGACGCAACGCATTGCGTCTCTACGGCGGCAGGCATTTGTGAAAATTAATGTAAAACATGTATTGCTTGCCGTACGTGTCCAAATGTCAGGTGGGAGACGCAACGCATTGCGTCTCTACAAAGCGATTAACCTTATCCGCAAACGTTTGCAACAGTTAATAAACAAAAGCATTAGCTATAACCCGTAAAAAAAATTACTTTTAGGCCCGTATTCTAAAACCAATTAAAATTTCGAAATGAAGCTTATCAACAAATTTATTTGCTGCGTGCTGCTGTTTTGCGTAGCAGCTAACCAACTTTTTGCGCAAAGCAAAGCTATTAACCTGGCATCGCCAAATGGCGAAATGAAAGTGGCCATTACCCTTAGCGACAAAATATATTATACTATTAGCGCAGGCGGTAAAGACCTGCTAACCAAAAATCATTTGGGCCTGAGCTTAAAGGATGGCATGCTGGGCGAAAACCCTAAGCTAACGTCAAGCAAAGCAGGTAAAGGCGACGAAACCATTAAACCTATTGTCCCTATTAAATTTAGCACGGTAAGAAGTGTATATAACTCGTTACTGCTAACTTTTAAAGGCGACTACGCGGTTGAGTTTCGCGCGTTTGACGATGGTATAGCTTACCGTATCATCACCAGCAAAAAAGGCGACATGGAAGTGTTGAATGAAGATTTTGCTATTAACTTCCCCGAAGATTACCAGGTTAACCTGCAACAAACAGGTGGCTTTAAATCATCGTCAGAGGAACTGTATACGCACATTGCATCATCTGCCTGGAAACAGACAGATAAAATGTCGAACATGCCAATCCTGATTGACACTAAAAGCAAATACAAGATCTTGATCAGCGAGTCGGACCTGATAGACTATGCAGGCATGTTTTTAAAAGGTACCGGCAGCGGTGCCGAAGGCACGTTCCCTAAAGCACCGCTTGAGTTTGGCCCTGATGGCGACCGTAGCGAAAAGATCCTTAAATCTGCAGAATACTTTGCTAAAACT
This sequence comes from Mucilaginibacter antarcticus, assembly GCF_042686155.1. Lineage (NCBI taxonomy): Bacteria > Pseudomonadati > Bacteroidota > Sphingobacteriia > Sphingobacteriales > Sphingobacteriaceae > Mucilaginibacter > Mucilaginibacter antarcticus. The sequence continues at coordinate 4,612 of NZ_JBHUON010000039.1, forward strand.
AAAGGTAACCGCAACTTGCCATGGCGTTATTTTTTAATTACTGATAATGATAAAAAGATAATAGAAAACACCATGACGCTTAAGCTGGCGCCAAAAAGTGTTATTGGCGATGCCAGCTGGATTAAACCCGGCCAGGCTAGCTGGGAGTGGTGGAACGACGCCGCACCATACGGACCGGATGTAAATTTTGTATCGGGCTATAACCTGGCTACCTACAAATACTACATTGACTTTGCATCTAAATACGGCATTAAATATATTGTGATGGACGAAGGCTGGGCGATGAGCACTACCGACCCCTACACGCCAAACCCTAACGTTGACGTTAAGGAGCTGATACGTTATGGCAAAACTAAAAATGTTGACATTGTACTATGGTTAACCTGGTTAACGGTACACAAAAACATGGGCCTGTTTAAAACCTTGCACGAGTGGGGTATTAAAGGCGTTAAGATTGACTTTATGGATCGTGCCGACCAGTGGATGGTTAACTATTATGAAAACGTAGTGAAAGAAGCAGCTAAGCATGAAATGTTGGTTGATTTCCACGGCGCGTTTAAACCTTCTGGCTTAGAGTATAAATACCCTAACCTGATATCGTACGAAGGCGTGCGTGGCATGGAGCAAATGGGTGGTTGTATTCCTGACAACAGCGTTTGGTTCCCCTACATGCGCAACGCGGTTGGCCCGATGGATTATACCCCGGGCGCTATGATCAGCACGCAGCCCGAGAGCTACCGTACGGCACGCCCTAACGCCGGCAGTATTGGTACACGCGCTTACCAGATGGCTTTGTTTGTGGTGTTTGAAAGTGGGATCCAGATGCTTGCTGATAACCCTACGCTGTACTATCGTAATGCGGATTGTACCGAGTTTATGACCAGCGTACCTACAACCTGGGACGAAACCAAAGCCCTGGTTGCCGACGCAGGCCAGGTAACGGTAGTTGCCAAGCGCAAAGCCGACAAATGGTTTGTTGGCGGTATAACCAACAACAAAGAACAAACCCGCGATGTAGCAATCAGCTTTGACTTTTTACCACAAGGCAAAACCTACACCATGACTTATTTTGAAGATGGCATTAACGCCGGCCGCCAGGCCATGGATTATCGTAAGAAAACCCAGCAGGTAAAAGCAGGCGATAAATTCACCATTAAAATGGTACGCAACGGTGGCTTTGCTGCTGAACTGAAATAGAAATTATTTGTTTTTGATATAGAAAAGCTCAACTTTATGGTTGGGCTTTTTTTTGTGGAGGTGTAAACGCAATTGCGGTCGCCGCCAGGAAATAAGATAATGCCGTTGTTGTTATGAACTTAAAATATAGAATACAAACAACCTTAAAACTACCTAAAGACGTTTTTGAAGGAAAAGTGTATACCTACTTATCTAAAAACTCATATAGGGTCACCGATAGCAAATCAGGGTACATAATTTTTGTTGAAGACGAATTTAGTGATAGAGAGAGAAATAGGTCAGATTTCACTAGCAGAATAGGAGAAGGTAAATTCGTATTCAGCGACTCGCGCGAGGGGGAGACGAATGCAGAATTAATCTTTTTAACGCCGCTATCACACTACATTGGTTTGGTAATGTTATTTTTTGCATTTGGTATATACACTAATGAATTTATCATGCCGATTATATTTTCATTTGTCTTTATGACGCCTATTTTATATAAAATTTTTTGCCTGAAAGTAAAAGTGTTCAGCGAAATAATGGAATGCTAATGTACTTCCGCCCTTGTCGGTGTTTCCGCGCCCTTGTTGGTGTTCCGCGCGTTGGCCGTTGTTGTGTCTTATGACCAACAACTGAAGCGCGGGAAACTTGCCCCATTAGCCGGCGCATGCTTGCCGTGTGCACCTTTACAAACAATTACTTAACTTAGTTTAATCAAACAAGACTTCACCATGAAAAAAGTAACCGGCCTGGGCGGCATATTCTTTAAAGCGAAAGACGCGGCAGCGATGAACGATTGGTATGCCCAACATCTTGGCTTGCCTGTATCTCAATACGGAACCGTGTTTGAGTGGCGCGATGCCGAAGATCCTGAAAAGAAAGCCAGCACCGTATGGAGCCCCTTTGCGGAGGACACCAAATACTTTGAACCATCGACAAAAGACTTTATGATCAACTACCGGGTAGAGAACCTGGAGGCGTTGGTTGAGGAGTTAAAAACCGCCGGCGTAACCATAACCGACGAGATCAAAACTTACGACTACGGCAAATTTGTGCATATACTTGACCCTGAAGGCAACGCTATAGAGCTTTGGGAACCGATGGGAGAGTAGGCTGTAGAAACGACAAACCTCGTAAACCTCCATGGCACAAACAGCTTGCCCCTGAGAATAAAGGTTTGACCTCAGCCTTCTAAAATGTCGAATAACTGGAATACCCGGTGGTCCTGCAAACCAACAATGTCTAGTTCAGTGGGACTTAGGTCCTGCTTTTTAAATGCCATTGCCCAGTCCTGGAAAAAGCGTTCGTCTATTGAGCCTTCGCGTAATTTGGTTACCCGCCAATGGCGTTTGTCCTTGTCAATATTTTCATAAAGTTGCTCAATATGTGAGCGGGGGCCTTCAATGAGTTGAATAAAACTTTCGGGCAGGCAGATTAGCATGCCGGTAACCTCAAAGCGACTGTTTGCCTCTCTGGCGATGCTGAGGAGTTCATGTAATTCAGCATCTTTTATTGGTCTGGCTGGTACACTAGTGTTATTGTATCTTAATTCAAGGTTTTAATATCTCCTATAAATTAAAAATTTTGAATTTCTTATTTGAAAGTGGCTTTACACTGATCGTCCCAAACCTGGTGTGGGCAAATAATTATACAATTTCAAATGCGCGTAAATGCGCTAAATCCCCTACTTTTGCCGCAGCCTAATAAACATATTGTCAGGCTTTAAACCGCACCTATTATTTCAAAAGGTACTCAAAGCTTAAAGGCCATCCGATTAAAAAATATGCAGCATGAATAGTTTACAACTTACCAAACCAAGCGCTTAGAATCTATTATGATTACCCGAATGAAATTTATTTTAGCAGTTTTACTTTTAGGTTGCGCCGGTTTAGCAAAAGCCCAAAACACTTACACCGCGATAATACAGGATAGTACTACAAAGACCGCCCTGCGGGGCGTCGTAGCAAGACTACAAAATACCCAAAACGGCACTACAAGCGATGCTCAGGGCCGACTGACAATAAAAAATGTGCCGAGCGGCCAACAAACAATCATTTTCAGTTACGTAGGCTATACAAGCAAAGCCATCATCGTAAAATTTCCATTAACATCTGATAAAGAAATCCCTATCATCACCCTGTCCCAGGCCGATAACGTAACAGAAGAGGTAGTGATATCATCCTCGCGCACAAATTCCAGAATAGAAGATCTACCCAGTAAGGTTGAGGTTTTAGGCGGAGAGGAAATGGAGGAGGAAAATCAAGTAAAACCCGGCAATGTGGTTAGTATACTAGGTGATCTTTCGGTAATTCATGTACAGCAAACGTCGGCTGTAACCGGGAACACCACTATACGTTTACAAGGTTTAGATGGACGATACACTCAATTACTACGAGATGGTCTTCCATTATTTGACGGCTTCTCCGGCAATTTCGGCGTACTTTCTATCCCACCATTAGATCTTAAACAAATTGAGATTATAAAAGGATCATCATCAACCCTATATGGTGGCGGAGCTATTGCTGGGTTAATCAATTTTATATCTAAAACCCCTAAAAAAGAACGCGAACTTTCATTTACCCTTAACAGATCGACTTTAAAAGAGAGTAATGTCAACAGCTACTACGCTCAACGGTTTAACAAAATTGGTGTTACGCTATTAGTTCAGCAAACGGTTCAGGATGCATTTGATGTAAATAAAGACAGTTTCTCAGATGTGGCCAAGCTTAATTCAACGGTATTGCATCCGAGGTTGTTCTATTACATAAACGACCATAGCCGCTTAGACGCCGGATATGCCCTTAGCTACGAGGATCGTCAGGGCGGCGACATGCGGGTGATTGATAAGCATCCGGATGCCTTACATCAATACATTGAGCAAAATCGTTCGATGCGTAATACAATAGACCTGCATTATCAAAATAACCCGGACTCGATACATCATTTTACCCTTAAAGGAAGCGCGAGCAATTATAGTTTAACGACCAATGATGATGGTTTCAGGTTTAAAGGCAGTCAATTAATTGATCATATAGAACTTTCAGAACTTTTTAACGCCCACAGACACGATGTTGTACTGGGTTTAAATTATACAGGAGAGTACTTTCGAAAAGGACAGTCGGACCCAACGCCATTAAACGATTATACTTACCACACCGTCGGCGCATTTATACAGGACGGGTGGCATGTTACCAATCACGTTTTGCTTGAAAGCGGGCTCCGAACCGATCATCACAATCAGTTTGGTTGGTTTGTATTACCCCGATTGGCATTGTTATACCGGCCGGCTCCTGACATCTCTCTACGCTTAAGCGGTGGTTTAGGATACAAGGTGCCTAATATTTTAATCCCCGAAACTTTAGCCGGCGGTTATAGCAACCTGCAACCCGTAACTAACTTGCTAAAAAGTGAGCGTTCAAAAGGCCTTAACTTCGATGTCAATTATCACCTCAAATTAGGTGATGATGTAACTTTGGATATTGATCAGGCATTATATTATACCGGTATTAGCAACCCGCTTACACCCGTCTTAAACACTGATAACACAGTAAGCCTGAATAACGTTTACAATAAAATTAATGCAATAGGTACAGATACCTATTTGCGATTTAGGGTAGACGAAGTTGAGCTATATTTTGGCTTTAACCATACCATATCGAAGCAAGCTAATGACGTTATTAGCAATTACCTTGCGTTCAGTCCGCAAAATAAATTATCAACTACAATTGCTTATGAAATTGAAGGGAAATGGCGTTTTGGTGTTGAGTCTAGTTATGAAACTAATCAGTACATTTATAACAACGAGCACGTACCCAATACATTTTTTGCCGCAGGAATGATAGAGAGAAAGTTTGGACAACACATCAGCTTGGTACTAAACTGTGAAAATATTAGTGATTTCAGACAGTCTAATTACGAACCCCTGTATACCGGCTCGGTTACTCATCCAATATTTAAACCGGTGTGGGGGCCTATTGACGGGCGGGTATTTAACCTTGCTTTACGCATAAAGGTATAATTTCGCCTAGCTTTTTAACTCGCAGAAAGATGAGTATAAAGACAAGTGTTAGACGTTACAGGTTATATAAATGGTACCATTGCTTGGGCTAATGTGTATGGTGAGAAATGGAGCTGGTTTTCGTTCAGAAGTTAAAGCATATGGTTGGGGATTAATCCCTATTGGGCTTTTATCGAACCATTTATTGGGAAATTTGAGACATACAGCCGTATTTTGAAAAGTGCTTCCATTCCCTTTGGGGCTACTCATTGAACTCAAAACCTCAGATCAAAAGATTGATGTTTTTGAACTCAAAACATTCATGAAGCATGGGTCAGTGGCAAGCTAAAATAGAAAGTAGAACCTATTCCGGTTTCACTTTCAACCCATATTTTTCCATCATGTCGCTGGATGATCTCCGCGCTTAAATATAACCCGATTCCAAAACCGGAAATGTTCCTGGTGTGATCACTTTCCACGCGATAGTACCGTTCAAATAATTTATCGATATGAGTTGCCTTGATGCCCATTCCTTCGTCCCGGACGCTTACTTGAGCATTGTTGTCAACTACTATACATTTCACCTCAATATCTTTCCCTTTAGGAGAATATTTTACAGCATTGCTGATTAAATTAGAAATTACTGAAGATATTTTATCATGATCCGCGCTCACCATTATTGGTTTACAACGCTCAAAATGGATTTGGTGGCTGGTAACTGTTAATTCAATTTCGCTGATCGTTTCTTCCAGTAAATCCTCCAAGTTTATTTCCTGCCGGTCAATCTGAATTTTACTGGATTCTAAACGTGAAATATTTAGAAATCCATTGATCATAGCGGTCATTTTTTTGACCTGCGTGTTTGCCTTTTCCATAGCTCCGGAAAGAAAACTATCGTCACTAATTTTTAGCTTTACATTCGCCAGCTGTATAATGGCTGTAAGGGACGTTAGCGGCGTTTTAAGTTCATGACTGACCATTCCAATAAAGTCATTTTTTCGCATTTCATCCGATTTTTGCTCTGTTATATCAAGCAACGTGCCTAAAATTCTGGATGGCTTATTTTCATTTTCATAGTATACCCTTCCCTCCGCTTGTACCCATCGGATCTCATCGCCTTTTTTAACCCTCACCTCATAGAATAACCGGCCCGTATCATACGCTTTTTCAAAGGCTTTTCCGCGTATCAAAAGATCTTCCGGGTGAATGGCAGCCAAATATTGATTATGGTCTGAAGTATTGTCAATGCCCATAATCTCATCAAAACGCAGTGAGGTTACAACAGTGTCATCAAGTAGATTGTATTCAAATGTTCCAATTTTTGCCGCTTCAATAGCTAACCTGGCGCGTTCCTCAACCTCTTCAACTTTTCGGCGTGCAGCTACCTGTTCTGTGACTTCAATGGCAACAGCAGCTATGCCGTAAATTTTACCGTCGCTGTCTTTTAGCGCCTCGTATACAAAATTTAAATAAACCAGTTGTAATTCTCCATTTCTGAGTAGATTAACCGGTAGTTCGTTAGCAATAAATCTTTCACCGGTTGAAAATACATTTTCTAACAATACATCAATGCCTTGTCCTATTACTTCGGGCAAACCTTCAAATACCGGTTTATTGATCACCTGTTCGTAGGTTTTACCCCATAACTCAAGCACTTTCTGATTAACTATCTCTATTACATATTCAGGTCCCCTAAAAAGAGCCATAGCCACAGGAGCATGGCTTATTAGATTACGCAAATTTGCCTCACTGCTTTTTAACGCAGCGTTGCTCTCTTTAAGTTTTTCGGTGTTTTTTAAATTTTCGGTTGTTTCGATAACCGTTACCAGTACGCCACCTACCGTTTCATCATCATTATAGATCGGGCTGTAAGAAAAATCAAAAAAACATTCTTCAATATACCCATTTCGGTCAAGCGGCAGCATAAAATTTGGAAAACCTACAGCAGTGCCGTTCATTACGCCATCAAACATAGAACCGATGATATTCCATATCTCGGAAAATGTTTCGCGGGTGCTGATACCCATAGCTTGTGGGTGTTTAGACGAACCCAGGATGGGTCGATACCCATTGTTGTAAAGCTGAATATAATCATCGCCCCAGGCTATGTACATAGGAAATGGCGTTGATAGCATGATGCTGGTAGCTATGCGTAGGCTTTGAGGCCATTTATCAACCGGGCCGATAGGCGTTTTTGACCAATCTATTGACCGGATTAACTCTCCCATTTCACCGCCATTTTTTAAGAAATGGTAATCCTCATTTGTCATGGTTGATGATTGCTATTTTACAAGTAAAATTAAAGTATTAAATCAAAAATCATAATTAAAATTATAGCGAGATATAATCATATTTATAATAATATGATTATATCTGAAAGAAGATTAGGATCTGTACTTTTCACACATTGAATTAACAGATTATAAATAAGGACTACAACTGCTTAGATGTCGTTGATAGCTATAATTAAAACGCAGAAAGCCTCAAATCTTTCGATTCAAGGCTTTGAATTCAGTCTTCAATAAACCGTGAACCCTATTGGATTTTTTTCGAACCATTTCTTAGAAGAATTGAAGAAATAGGGTACATTAAATTGTTAGTGGTACACCAGACGATCATTTCTTTTTTATTAAATTTTTGGTTTTACCACAATATCAATATAGTTTACCCAAAGTGCTGCTTTATCCAAAGTTGCTTCAAATCCGTCCGTCATAAATTGCTTGTTGTAAATCACTTTTCCTTTAAATCTTTGCTTGCCATTTATGGTTACAGCAACAGGTTTCTTAAAATCGACCATCTCAGGCGACAAGTAAATTCGTATTGCACCAACATCTGATGTCTCTATGTTAAATATATTGTTGCTATAAGCTGCCTTTACCGCACCCGAGCGTTTGCGGTAAACAAAGCCATTCATCATCGTATCTACTATGTGGGCTTTGGCTTCTTTGTCCAGCACCACCCATTTGTTTATTCTAAAGTTAATAGGCTTTTGCCAGGCAGCTTTTGCAGCTGTAGTTGTATCTAAAGCCGTTATGCTGAGCCAGTCGCAGCGGCCGTATTTTACATCATCGCATTCCCAAGAAATATTGGGGCGGAAAGGATTGCGCTTACGCATCGTCAAGTCGGCAAACAATAACTTATAGGCTGGTTCCGATTCATTAAACTGCGGGAACCAATGCGGGAAACCGTTGTAGCGATGATCCTGGTAATCTGCATGGAGGCCTTTCATCACTTTGTCGAGCGAATCGTGTGCAGCTGGTGGGTAATAATAATCCTGGTCGACCGATACATTAAACCACGACCGGTTGAGCAAATTCCTGATATAAGTGCCGCCTGTGGCCACCCGTGGCCTGGTGTTAAAACCGTAAAAGCCCGTAAATAATGATGGCTGTTTTATAGCGTAAGAGAACGAACCTGTCGCGCCGTTAGAGTGTCCTGAGATAAAAACCCTGTTATCATCCACGTTAATTACCTGCTTGATTTGCTTAAGCATAGCGGGAATTATATAAAAGCCATTGTCCGGATACATCCAGTTATAATCTCGGTTACCCATGGGGTATACCATTATTACTTTATTGATGGTGGCGTATTTGGTGTAATATCTGTTCCAGCCACTAGTGTCCCTTGCATCGGCATAATCCGGGTAACCGGTATTACTGCTTACCGCGCCGTGCAGAAAAAACAATAGCCGATAGCTTTTATGCGCATCATAATCTTGATATTCCGGGGATGTTGACCACCTGATTCCGTGGCAAAGTGACCATGCAATTAGCTGGCGAACGATAGCAGCGAGAGCTGTAAAAACGTTTTC
>NZ_JBHUON010000040.1:0-13388 GCF_042686155.1 Mucilaginibacter antarcticus
AATAAATCTGAACAAAAAAACGACCAAGTAAAAGTTACCTTTTCTCTTGATCGCTTCTCGTAATACGTTTTATTGAATTACTTTTTCAGTGTCCTCGTTTACCGTGGAGGATTTTTTGTTTACGATATATCTACTGATTACTAATCTCTAGTAATTACTAATCTCTAGTTATAAACAAACTCACCAAACTCAGATTTAACAGTCACCTGTTTATGCTCACCCGCCTCAACGCGGCCAATGATCTGCGCCTCAACGCCAAAGCTGTTTGAAATGGCTATTAAATCGGCAGCAATTGCTTCAGGTACATAAAGTTCCATACGGTGGCCCATGTTAAACACTTTATACATTTCTTGCCAGCTGGTTTCCGATTCTTCTTGTATCAGCTTAAAGAGCGGTGGTATAGGGAAAAGATTATCCTTTATAATATGCAAACCCTCAACAAAGTGTAATACTTTGGTTTGCGCACCACCGCTGCAGTGCACCATGCCGTTTATTTGGCCTCGGTATTTATCTAATATTTGTTTGATGATAGGTGCGTAAGTACGCGTTGCTGATAGGACCAGTTTACCCGCATCAATAGTTTTACCCTCGCCAATCTCAATCTGATCTGTTAAATTTTTCGAGCCCGAGAAAATCAGCTCATAAGGTATCGCTGCGTCATAAGCCTCCGGATATTTATCAGCTACAGTTTTGTTAAACACATCATGACGGGCAGACGTAAGGCCGTTTGAACCCATGCCACCATTGTATTCGGTTTCATAAGTAGCTTGCCCGTACGAAGCCAGGCCAACTATCACATCGCCAGGTTTGATACGGTCGTTGGATATAACGTCCTCACGTTTCATGCGGCAGGTAACGGTCGAGTCGACAATAACGGTGCGCACTAGGTCACCTACGTCGGCCGTTTCGCCCCCTGTAGCATATATCCCTATACCCGCTTCGCGCAGCTCGGCTAAAATTTCTTCAGTGCCGTTAATAATGGCCGCTATTACTTCACCCGGTATAAGGTTTTTATTTCTGCCGATGGTTGATGACAGCAAAATGTTATTTGTGGCACCTACGCAAAGCAGGTCGTCCAAATTCATAATAATAGCATCCTGGGCAATACCGCGCCACACCGAAATGTCGCCGGTTTCTTTCCAGTAGGTATAAGCTAATGACGATTTTGTACCTGCGCCATCAGCGTGCATAATATTGCAATAGGCAGGATCGTCAGTTAATATATCTGGTACTATTTTACAAAATGCTTTGGGAAAAATACCTTTGTCGATATTTTTTATTGCGTTATGTACATCATCTTTTGAGGCAGATACACCTCTTTGATCGTATCTTTGCGAAGAAATCATGCCCCAAATATAGTGCTTAATAGGTTTTTATCAGGCAGTAATTATTAATATCCTGATTTTCATTACATCTATGTTAAAATCTGTTCTTTACAAAATTACCCGCTGGCGTATGCGTCAAAATAGCCAACGCAATTTCCTTATTTATTGCAGTGTGTTTGTAGGGATGTTTGCTGGTTTGGCTGCTATAACGCTAAAATTCCTGGTGCACACTATGGAAGAGCTAAGCCATAACATATCCTCGAACCTTCCATTTCATATTATTTATGTGTTTTTGCCGGCGCTTGGTATCTTACTTACGGTAGCCTATCAACATTTTGTTAACCGTGATACCATTCAAAAAGGGATCGGTAGCGTTTTATTTAACATTAAAAAAAATCGTTCAAACCTTCGTTATAATAACATCTATTCGCAGTTGATCACCAGTTCGCTCACCGTAGGCTTTGGCGGCTCATCCGGTCTTGAAGCGCCAATCGTCAGTACCGGGGCATCTATCGGGTCAAATACAGGCAAGTTTTTTAACCTTACCGCCTACGAGAAAACTGTTCTTATTGCTGCCGGGGCATCGGCAGGTATCGCAGCGGTATTTAACAGCCCTATTGCCGGAGTGCTGTTTTCGTTAGAGGTCTTGATAGGAGAGATCACCATACCAACGCTTATACCATTATTAATAGCATCGGCAACCGGTGTAGTAGTATCAAAAGCATTATATTCGGGCCAGCTGTTTCATTTGGTTACTGGGGGCTGGGCCATGCAGGCTATCCCATTTTACGTTGTATTGGGTTTATTTTGCGGATGGATCTCTATATACATAGCCAAGGTGGCCCCCATACTTGAAAAAGGTATCATTAAAACCGAGAACCGTTACCTGCGCGCCATAGCCGGCGGTGTATTGCTGGGGGTAATGATCATACTATTTCCGCCTCTGTTTGGCGAGGGTTACCATTACTTGCAAGCCGTTTTAGATGGGCATTTGTATGTGTTAAAGGAAGAAAACCTGTTTGCTTCCTGGCTGTCAAATCCCGTATTTATGATAGGTTTTATTGCGGCACTGGTATTTACCAAGATCATCGCGGCAGGCATCACTATTGGCGCGGGCGGTAATGGCGGTACATTTGCGCCTACTATGTTTACCGGTGCTTTCCTTGGTTTGTTTGTAGCCTTTACTGTCAATCAATTAGGTTGGGTACACCTAAATACCAGTAACTTTATAGCTGTTGGTATGGCAGGCGCACTAAGTGGTGTGCTGCATGCGCCCTTGACATCCATATTTTTGATTGCCGAGATTACCGGAGGTTACGTATTGTTTATCCCGTTAATGATCGTATCAGCGATATCTTACATCATATCGCGGTTAACCAATCCGCACAATGTTTACTGGCACGAGCTTATTCACGAAAAAGATATTCATCCCGGTCAAGATTATGTAATGCTTAATGCTATTACTATAGACAGTATTATAAGCTTGCAACACGTTATTGTGAAAAGTGATATGCCTTTGGCAGAATTTTATAAAGTAGTTGCCGGCAGCACCGTTAACCGTTTTGCCGTGGTCGACGCTGGAGATAAGCTATCAGGGATTGTGTTAGTTGAAGAGATAAGAAAACAGCTGTTTGAGCAGCCAGAACCCGGCGCCAAAGTTGTAGATATAGCATCAGTGCCACCTATTATTATTGATTATCAAACTACCGCAGCCCGCGTACTTGAATTGTTTGACGAGGTAGACGTTTGGCATTTACCGGTAGTTACAGATGGGCGCTTTGTTGGCTTTGTATCCAAATCTATTTTGCTGTCGCGATACCGTGAATTGTTTCTTGAACAGCACAAGCAGAGCGATTTGTTTGCAAAAGCTTAACGCTACCGGTTTCCTTGTTACGCTTCCTATTCAGAATAACAAATTAAGATGAGTAAACAAAAAAGCCTCTCGGTTTCGGGAGGCTTTTTTGTTTACTATATAAATAACAATTCTCTGAATTTTGGCAGTGGCCATAACGAGTCGTCAACCAGTTGCTCTAGTTTATCAACGTGGTAGCGTATTGGCTGAAAGTAGGTTTTAACCTTCTCGTCATAAGTAATGGCTTTCTCGCGCAAATCTTCAATCTCATTGGCTTTTTTACGTTCTGATACCATCTGATCGACATTGGTTTTGATGAAATTGATATGTTCTGCCAGTTTATTAATAATATCCATTTGGGTTTGGTAAACACTTTTATCAAGGCCAAGATCTTTTAATCCTCTGGCATTTTCAACCAATTTGCTTTGGTAATCAATTGCTGCCGGTATAATGATGTTCATCACCAGGTCACCCATAACACGGGCCTCTATCTGCAGTTTTTTATAAAAGCTTTCTAGTAGTATTTCATGGCGGGCATGGGCTTCGCGCTTGGTGTAAACGTCATTTTCTGCATATAAAATTTCTGACTTTTCAGATATTACAGCATCCAGCGCCTTTGGCGTAGTTTTGAAGTTTGACAGGCCGCGTCTTTCTGCCTCCTTTTCCCACTCATCGCTGTAGCCGTTACCCTCAAAGCGTATGCTTTTGGATTCTTTAATATAACGTTTGATGATCATCAATAAGGCAACATCTTTCTTTTCGCCTTTCTTTAATAATTTATCTACGTCGTATTTAAATTTCTTTAACTGGTCGGCTACAATCAGGTTCAGAATAGTCATAGGGCTGGCCGAATTCGCCGAAGAGCCTACCGCACGCAACTCAAACTTATTACCAGTAAAGGCAAATGGCGATGTACGGTTACGATCGGTGTTGTCCTTTAATATCTGTGGTATTTTAGGGATACCTTGCCATAACAAAGCTTCGTCTTTAATTTTTTTGCTAATGCGCGAGGTCTCAATCTCGTCCAATAACTCGCTCAACTGGCTGCCTAAAAAAATAGAAATAATAGCAGGGGGGGCTTCGTTAGCACCTAAACGATGATCATTATTTACTGACGCTATAGATGACCGTAGTAGATCTGCATGCTCATAAACCGCTTTGATGGTGTTTACAAAGAAGGTTAAAAACATCAGATTATTCTTTGGGGTTTTACCCGGTGATAGCAGGTTTTTACCCGCATTGGTAATCATCGACCAATTATTGTGCTTACCAGATCCGTTAATCCCGGCGTATGGTTTTTCATGCAATAATACTTTAAAGTTATGGCGTTTTGCTACGCGGTCCATCAGGTCCATTAACAACTGATTATGATCAATAGCAAGGTTTATCTCTTCATAAATAGGGGCGCACTCAAATTGCGATGGTGCAACCTCATTATGGCGTGTTTTTAATGGTATACCTAATAATAATGCTTCGGTTTCCATATCCTGCATGAAAACGTATACACGCTCAGGAATAGAACCAAAGTAATGGTCTTCTAGCTGTTGATTTTTGGCAGACATGTGGCCAAAAAGGGTACGACCGGTAAGATGAAGATCCGGGCGGGCATTAAACAAAGCAATGTCAACCAAAAAATACTCTTGCTCAATACCTAATGAAGCATTTACTTTTTCAATGCTTTTATCAAAATAGTGACACACGTCAACCGCGGCTTTGTCTAAAGCACTTACTGCTTTTAACAATGGTACTTTATAATCAAGCGCCTCACCTGTGTATGATACAAAAACAGTAGGAATACATAAAGTGCGTGACATTAAAAATGCGGGAGACGATGGGTCCCAGGCAGTATAACCGCGTGCTTCAAAAGTATTACGAATGCCTCCGCTCGGAAAGCTTGAAGCATCCGGCTCTTGTTGTGCCAGGGCATCGCCAGAGAAAACTTCTATAGCGCCGCCATCGCCCGTTGGTTCAAAAAACGCATCATGCTTTTCGGCAGTTGTACCGGTTAATGGTTGAAACCAGTGGGTGTAATGTGTTGCACCTTTGCTTAGCGCCCATGATTTCATGGCTGTTGCTACCTGCTCGGCCATGTCGCGGGGTATAGGCTCGCCTTTTTCAATAGAGTTTACTATGCTGTTATAAGCTTCTTTTGAAAGAAGCTCTTTCATTTTTTTTATATCAAAGACGTTTGCCCCATAAAAGTCAGAAATCTTGGTCGATGGCGGCTTTATTTCAGGAATTGTCCGCATTGCAACAGTTTGAAGTGCTTGAAAACGAATATTAGGCATAAGGTGCGATTTATCTTGATGGTTTAGCTCAAAAATAGAATTATACTTTATAAATGAAGATAATTTATTACACTAAATATATACCAGTGATTATTAATGGACAAATTCAAAGCGCGTTTTCTACCCCCGCGCAATTTATTAAACAAACGCCCTACGTGACTGATCCATGGCAGACTTAAATAAATAGCAGAGCCCCTACACCAAGTAAGTGTCAGGGATTTTCAATTAATTACGTTATTAAACTGAGGATTTAACGAAAATCCTAAATATTGGGCCATGGATGCGTTGCATATATCGTAATCTCGGAATTTCTGTGAGTTTTTAGAGTGTTTTTGGCTCATTTATATTGCGTATTTCTGATTTGTTGTAAAAAAAAATTGAATAATTGTTATTTTTAAATGTTTATCCGTTATTAAATGTTAAAATTACCGATATAAATGCGCTGTTATTTTTAATTAATCGCAAAAATCTTCGGTTTTATTAACTTTTTTTGATTTTATATTTGGTTTTGATAAAATACATCCATAGTTTTATCAAAATTTTAATAAAAGATGCATTTGGTAGCAATTATTTTAATGACAAAGTTGAAATCTTGCAATTTACTCGACAATATGGGTGAAATCCAATCGCAAATGAATAGTAACCTCAAATCATAGCAGGTGTAAAGCAATTAAAACAAACCAACAAATAATAAACACAACAAATATTATCAAACACTTATCAATCAAATCATGAAAAAATTATTACTTGTATCATTAGTAGCATTCGGTGCATTAACTGTTAAAGCCCAGGATAAGCCTGCCGATCCACCTCTAACTATCACCGGTTCGGTTGATGCGTATTACAAATACGACTTTTCTGGTCACAATAACGTGCCGACCAGCTTCGCGACAGATCAAAACTCTATTTCAATTGGCATGGTTGACCTGGCATTAAAGAAAAAAGTAGGCAAAGCATCATTTGTTGGTGAAGTATCTTTCGGTCCGAGAGGACAGTATCAGTCGATACCTAATGGAGATGGAAATCCTGCAAATGCCAACAATTCGTACCATATACAAAACTTGTACGTATCGTATGATGCGACAGACAACTTGAACTTGACTTTGGGTTATATGGGTACATTTGTTGGTTACGAAGTTATAAGCCCGGTGGGTAACTTTAACTATTCAACTTCTTACCTGTTCACAAACGGTCCGTTCCAAAATGCAGGTTTTAAAGCCACTTACACCTTTTCGCCTAAAGCAAGCTTAATGGTAGGTGCATTTAATGATCAGTGGAATGTTTACAAGTCAGTTTCTAGGGTAAATACTTTAGGTGCTCAATTATTTTTATCACCTGTTGATGGTTGGAACGCTTACATTAATTTAATTTATGGCGACAACGAAACGCCAACCTCAGGTACTGTACTTGACTTAACTACTTCATATCAAGTTACAGAAGCTTTCAAATTAGGCCTAAACGCTGCAAGCTTCAGAGCTAGCAAAGGCGCCGGTAACGGTGGTTACGTTGGTGCAGCTTTATACCCTCAGTTAGCTGTATCAAGCGCTGTAACTTTAGGGTTAAGAGGCGAGTATTTCAAAACCAAAACCGGTACTTATGTAACTGCAGGTCCTGCAGCAGGTCAATCTGTAACTGCAATCACAGCAACTGCAAATATCAAGTCTGGTCCGCTTACCTTTATTCCTGAGTTCAGATTAGACAACGCTTCGACTAATGCATTTACTAACAGCAGTGGTGCGGCTACTAAACAAGCTTCACAGTTTTTATTAGCCGCTGTATACGCATTCTAATAATATATATATAATTAATAGTAAAAGCCGCTCAGCTATTGGGCGGCTTTTTATATTTACAGAATGAAAAGAATAGTTATCGTCGCGCTGATCATGGCTTTGAAATCGGCAAGCGTATTTGCCCAGAGCGATACTTTGTTGATAGGCGAGAATCAAAAGTTTATATATTACCAGGTAGTATCGCAACCAGATTTACCGGCTGACACCTTATACAATAGAGGGTTATTGTTCCTACAGAAAGCTTATGGTAAGGATCGCTTAAAGTTTTTTAAGGCAGATAAAGCAAAGCTGACGCTTAATGCTACGGGCGGGGTGCTGGTTTCAAAAAGATCAATGATTGCTATGCACGAGGATGCCAGCGTGAGCTTTAATTTGGTTATGGAGCTAAAAGACAGTAGGTATCGTTATTGGTTTACGGATTTTATTGTCTCGCCATATGAGCGTGACAGATATGCCAACTATGTGCCCGTTGCCGGCAAAAACTATCCGCTTGAAAAAGGATCTACAAAGCTTAATGAGCAAGACTACAAAGGCTACCTAACAATGGTAACCGCTAACTGCCGGGATGTGGGCACGATGTTGAAATCGTACATGCAATTTAAAGCAGCGCCACAAAAGGATAAAAAGAAAAATGCGGTTGTTCCAAAAGAATGGTAGGGAAAGAAAGTTCAAAGAATATAAAATTTGTAAAGTCACGCAGAAAGCGTGACTTTTTTTGTTTCTGCCTGGTAGAATCTAATGCGCGTCCGTGGGTTAATTGCAATACTGTTGCATTTGTTTGCTAATTTACTAATTATAAAACCCTAAGATTAATCAGATAAAATAATAAATGCAATAATGTTGCAAAAACAGTAAAACGCAATATTGTTGCAACAACTGGCATTTGAAAAGCGTTATACTAACAAACTTAAAATTTAATCACTATGCTTATTTCAAACTCAAATTTGTACAAGACCGAGTGGCTTGATCTTGTATTTGACAAACGCAACAAAGACTACGGTGCATTTGCCATCAGAAAACACTATGCCGACAACGTTGTAAAGGCAATGGCTATTACTTTCGTTACTGCTATCGTTGTAGCCTTTACGGTTGGTAAATTAATAGCGGCAAAGCCAGTGATGGATAAATGGACGGAAGTAAAAACTGATCTGACTTTTATTGCGCCGCCACCTCCTAAAAAGGTAGAGCCCCCAAAACCTAAAACTTCGGAACCAGCATCGGCGCCTAAGGCGGTAGTGCTAGCTAAAAGCGCGGCATTACCTCCGCCAGTTGTTACACCCGACATTGATGCTTTAGACATACCTATAATAGATAACAAAACGAACGTAGGACAAACCACCGTAACAACCGGTATTGACGCAGCTCCTATTGGTGGCGGGGGCGAAGGCGGAACAGGTACAGCTGGCACAGGTCTTGCAGATCCCGAAGTAGATGCCGCCCCAATGCTTAGTCCCGAAAAGATGCCTGAACCTATGAATAGTATGCAAGGCTGGACAAAATTTCTACAAAACACGATACGATACCCCGGCGTGGCCAGCAGCAATGGCATAAGCGGTAAGGTTATTGTGAGTTTTATAGTGGAAAAAGACGGGCAGTTGACTAACTTTAAACTCGAACGCGGACAAGGCTATGGGTTAGATGAAGAAGCTATACGGGTGCTTAAGCTTGCAAAACCCTGGAAACCGGGTATGCAAAACGGCCGGCCTGTAAGGGTGAAATTGACATTGCCCATAGCTTTTATGCTGGAAGAAAACTGATGTTAAATAAACACTAAATAGTAAAGGCGAAAGGCCGAAGTGTGAATTGATTTATTTCACCTTCGGCCTTTCGCCTTTCTGCTTTTACGATTTAAATGGCTTTTAGCTTGTCGCCTTTTTTACCTACTTTTGCGCATCCTTTCAAAAAAACAATACAACATTGGAAAATAACGAACTTACCACCGTTGAAACAGCTAAAGACTTAGGTTTACTTGCTACCGAATACGATAGAATAATTGAAATATTAGGCCGCGTGCCCAACTTTACCGAGTTGTCTATATTCTCGGTAATGTGGAGTGAGCACTGCTCATATAAGAACTCTATAACCTGGCTGAAAACTTTACCTAAAGACGGCCCGCGCATGCTGGCTAAAGCCGGCGAAGAAAACGCAGGTTTAGTTGATTTAGGCGATGGCATTGGCTGTGCTTTCAAAATCGAATCGCACAACCACCCGTCAGCTTTAGAGCCTTATCAAGGTGCTGCTACTGGTGTAGGCGGTATTAACCGCGATATTTTTACCATGGGTGCAAGGCCTATCGCGCAGCTAAACTCCTTGCGTTTTGGCGATATCAGCCTTGATAAGACCAAATGGTTAATTAAAGGTGTGGTTAAAGGTATCAGCCATTACGGCAATGCCTTCGGCATCCCAACCGTTGGTGGCGAATTGTTTTTTGACGAGTGTTACAACGTTAACCCCCTGGTTAACGCCTTCTCTGCCGGTATCGTTAAGGCTGGCGAAACCGTATCGGCTACATCCTACGGTGTTGGTAACCCTGTTTACATAGTAGGATCGGCTACCGGTAAAGACGGTATTCACGGTGCTGCTTTCGCATCGAAGAATATTACCGAGGACTCTGTAAATGACTTACCAGCTGTACAGGTAGGTGATCCGTTCCAGGAGAAGCTATTACTTGAAGCTACTTTAGAAGTTATTAAAACCGGTGCCGTTGTAGGTATGCAGGATATGGGCGCGGCAGGTATCATCTGTTCAAACTCTGAGATGTCTGCCAAAGGCGAGCACGGTATGAAGATAAACCTTGACCTGGTACCCACCCGTCAGGAAAATATGAAACCTTTTGAGATCCTGCTTTCAGAGTCACAAGAGCGTATGCTGATTGTGGTACACAAGGGCCGCGAGAAAGAGGTTGAAGCAGTATTTGATAAATGGGACCTGAACTGCGCTATTATTGGCGAAGTTACGGATACCAAACGTTTAGAGTACTATGCAGGTGGCGTATTAGTTGCTGATGTACCTGCTGATGATTTGGTACTAGGCGGTGGCGCCCCGGTATACGAACGTGAATACAAGGAGCCTGCTTACTTTGCCGAGAACCAAAAGTTTAGAATTGAAGATGTTGCCGAGCCGGCTAACCTGTTAGATGTTGCCGAGCACCTGATATCTCACCCTAACATCGCATCAAAACGTTGGGTTACTGATCAGTACGATTCAATGGTTGGTGTGGCTACTATGACCACTAACCGCCCGTGCGATGCTGCTGTGGTTAACGTGCTAAATACCAACAAAGCTATCGTTATTACTACCGACTGTAATTCGCGCTATGTGTATGCCGATCCCCAGAGAGGTACGGCAATAGCTGTTGCCGAAGCTGCACGTAACATTACCTGCGCCGGTGGCGAGCCTGTTGCTATCACCAACTGCTTGAACTTTGGTAATCCATACGTGCCCGAGGTTTACTGGCAGTTTGTTGGTGCTATAAAAGGTATGAGCGAAGCTTGCCTTAAGTTCGAAACGCCTGTTACCGGTGGTAACGTGAGCTTCTACAACCAATCTACAGATGACGGTCCGGTATTCCCGACCCCGACCATTGGTATGTTAGGTGTTATGGATGATATAAGTAACATCATGACATTAGATTTTAAACAACCTGATGATTTGGTGTACTTGATAGGCGAGTCTGTAAACGATATCGCTTCATCTCAATACCTTGCGTCTTATCACAAAATTTTGAAGGCTCCGGCTCCGTATTTTGATTTGGACAAGGAGTATGCTATGCACCAAGTGGTGAAAGAGTTGATCAAGCACAAGATGATCCAGTCGGCACATGATGTTGCGGATGGTGGTTTGTTCATCGCTTTGGTTGAGTCATCATTGCCAAACGGTTTGGGCTTTGCAATCGAATCAGATGGTAGCATCCGTAAAGATGCTTTCCTGTTTGGCGAAGCACAGGGCAGGGTAGTAGTGAGTGTTGCACCGGCAGACCAGGAGCGCTTTATAGAGCTTATGGCTACCAGCGAGACCGAGTTTAGCTTACTAGGCACGGTTACCCACCTTGGCAAGTTAAGCATCGACGACGAGCCATTTGGTAACATCATGGATATCAAACTGGTGTACGACAACGTATTGCACGCCATTTTAGGAGAGTAATGCTCAAGATTAACCGCGTCCACCATATCGCTATCATCTGCTCGGATTACGAGCGGTCGAAGCGCTTTTATACGCAGACACTCGGTTTTAAGGTACTGCAAGAGAACTATCGCGCTGAGCGCAACTCATACAAGCTTGATCTGGAAGTGGGCAACCACTACCAGATCGAGCTTTTTTCGTTTCCGGACCCTGCGCCGAGGCCATCGCGGCCCGAGGCTGCCGGCCTGCGCCATTTGGCTTTCGAGGTGGATAATATTAGCGATGCGGTAGCCGCTATTGTAGCTGATGGTGTGGTTGTTGAGCCTATCCGGGTGGATGATTTTACGGGTAAGCGGTTCACCTTCTTTGCTGACCCTGATGGGTTGCCGATAGAGTTTTACGAGCGATAGGGCAAATACCTACGTAAGCCCTTCGAGTGCCTCAGGGTGACAGCCAATGCAAATTCTCTTATCTTCGCCCTATGTTCCGCTTTAAGCAGTTTAATGTAGACCAGGCCGGTTGCGCCATGAAGATCAATACCGATGGCGTGCTGATTGGTGCATTGGCAGGAGCGGGGCGACCCGATACTATCCTTGATATTGGTACCGGCACGGGCGTTATAGCCCTCATGCTGGCACAACGGTTTGGGGCTGCGCGGATTGACGCTGTTGAGGTTGACGATACTGCTGCCCTTACCGCGCAGCGAAACTTCGCGGGCTCCCCATTTGCGGGGCGTTTGGCTGTGTATGCGGAGAGCTTTGAGCACTACCTGGGCAAGCGCCCCGACAGTCGGTACGACCTGATCGTGACCAACCCGCCCTTTTACCTCAATGCTTTGGAGTCGCCGAAGGCGGGGAAGACGTTGGCCAAGCATGCCGACGGTCAGTTCTTTGATCGGTTGGTGAGGTTGGCCGGTAGGCACTTGACAGCTAATGGCGAGCTGTGGCTGATCCTGCCTTTGCCAACGTCAGCCTGGGTTAAAGGGATAGCTGCCGATTGCGGCTTGAAGCTGAGGTACAAAGTCAACGTCTTATCATACCCTGACTCTGAGCCGCACCGCGAGATATTGGTGCTTGGTTTGGGCGATGATAGGGAGGCGGATCAGCAGTTTGTTATCTATCGTGAGCCTAAGGTATACTCGCAGCAGTACGAGGCGGCTTTGGGGCCGTTCTTCACCATCTTCTAACCCACACCCACATGACCCGCATAGGCCTTATATCAGACACCCACAGCTACCTGGACGACGCCGTCTTTAAGCACTTTGAGGCTTGCGACGAGGTGTGGCACGCCGGCGACTTCGGCAACCTGGAACTGGTGGATAAGCTTGCCGCTTTTAAGCCCTTACGTGGCGTATACGGTAATATAGACGGCAAGGAGATAAGGCAAGCTTACCCCGAGAACCTACGCTTTACGTGCGAGGATATGGATGTGTGGATGACCCACATAGGCGGCTACCCCGACCGTTACGACCTGCGGATACGGCAGGAGATCTACGCCAACCCGCCGCAGCTGTTTATATCCGGTCACTCGCATATCCTGAAGGTGATCTATGATAAGAAGATCAACTGCCTGCACCTTAACCCCGGCGCGGCGGGCAAGCAGGGCTGGCAAAAGGTGCGTACGCTGATGCGGTTTGCTATTGATGCTGGTAAGATCCAGGATTTGCAGGTGATTGAGTTGGGAGCCAAATAACCTGGCCTGCGGCAGACCGTGATGCGTTTGTTTCACGCGTGTGTGACACAGATGAAACAAGTGAAACAAGATTTCGGGTCAATTAATTGGTAATCAGGCGTTTGCGAAAACTGAGTGAAACAAAATGAAACAAGATTTTGACGTTATTCATTGACCCGTCCTGAAAAAAGTTTACACTATTGGTTGTTAATACTGGTGTTAGTTTACACTTTAAAGTTAGTTCTAAAATAGGTTTACACAATTACGGTTTGAATATTTTTTTCAGGATAGTAGTTTTTCCATTTTCGTTTGATTGTTCCGGTCATCCGGTGAGCTATTT
>NZ_JBHUON010000041.1:0-11869 GCF_042686155.1 Mucilaginibacter antarcticus
TTAGTATCTTTCTTTTGACACTTTAAGATACAAAAAAGGCGTAGAAAAATTTCTTCTTCTACGCCTTTTTTCACTATTGGACTTTTTCAGTGCCCTCCTATAAAAGTAAAGGGCTCTCTTATTTTAAGCTATTGCTTATTTGCAGCAGCTTGTAGGTTCTGCACAAACTGTTTTAGGGCATTTCTGGCCTTTAGGGCAGCTGGTACAAGTAGCCTGTTTAGCTTTTACTTTCTTAGCTTTAACAGGTACATTTGCGAATATTGAGGTAGCTGCGAACAAGATCGTCAGCACACTTAAACTTACTTTTTTCATTATCTTTAAATTGAATGTTAAATATTGAACTATACAACAGTTTAGGCGCTTCGGGCATTATTTAACAGGCTTTTGGCGGCTTCCAATTTGCAGGCGCATAAGCAGATAGTGCGCCAATTATATAAAGAGGAAGGGGCTTCACTTGGTAATGCGCAAATGCCACAGGGAGCTGCACAGGTTCGACGGTTAAGAAACCACAGGTGCTGCATAACAACATCATATTGCAGCCAGGTTTGTCACAGCCATCTTTTGGCTCGTCCGTATTTTTTTGATGACATGCAGTTTTGTCCGCCATCTTCTGGCAACAGTCTTCTTTAACCGCAGCTTTCGCGACAGGTGCAACCATTCCGCCAACAGAGGACAAGAACAGGATACATACCGTCATAAAAAGCGCTAAAGACTTCATTACTACAAATAACGCAGATTTTTGATTAATATTCCAATGATTTATCAATGTTAATGAAAGATGACATTGCAGATATTAGAGTGCTGGTAGCGGCACCCGATAAAAGCGTCAAGCGTGAGCTATCGAAAGGGATAACAGAAATCGTTTGAAAACTAACCGTTAATAAATCAGGGGAAAGGGGCACAAAAGGAAAGCAATTCCTTGCTTATTTAATCACAAACGTATTAAGCCAGTTAGCTGTAATAACACCAGCATAGTTAAATAGCGATGCCTTGTTGTTGTCTAAAATATCTACTGTGGCTGCCTTCGTGCCTCCGGGACAAACTGCTATATAAATAGATAGTCCTGTTTTAGGGGTGTATCTTAAAGTACCAACTCCTTCGTCATTAAACATGAACGGGACGGCAGTTTCACCAATTTTAGCTATTGCGCTGCAATCTTTACAGCTTACACGTATCTGCGCCGTACCTGTTGTGCCATTGTACCAATATTCCGGGTTTGAAGTATTAGTAGGATTGTAGCTGGTGGTTTTTACAGAGTCCGCTTTTGTAGCAGTCACGGTGGCTGTCGCAGCCTTTGCTATAACCGGCTGTGCGGGGCTGATTGCCGAAAGGTTCTCCTTCTTACATCCCATAAAAATCAGGGATAACATAACCAGATAAATTGATTTTTTAAATTGAAGTTTATTGTGAGTAGTCATAGCCTTACTCACCAAGGCAAAAAGCAAACCAACCACCACTTTAAGTACGAAAAAGCAGTATTGACTTCAGACCTGGCTAACCGATTTCTCATTACGGGGCAAAGATTACCCGATTGTGGGGACGCCCTTAATTTTCCTACTGTAGCGCACCCCTGTCCTACCCCGCTCTGGAGTGGGACGATTATGCTAGTTGTTTAACAATCTATCACCGGTAAAACATTTGCAAACCAACTTACGAATTATTTACTTTACGGTATTAAAAACGGGCGTGCCAACT
Source organism: Mucilaginibacter antarcticus (assembly GCF_042686155.1). NCBI lineage: Bacteria > Pseudomonadati > Bacteroidota > Sphingobacteriia > Sphingobacteriales > Sphingobacteriaceae > Mucilaginibacter > Mucilaginibacter antarcticus. Next base: position 1,696 of record NZ_JBHUON010000041.1, read on the forward strand.
ACCAATGCGTCACGGAGCCAATCGAATTTTAATATTTTTCAGGTGGTGCAATTTTATTATCTTAGCTTTATAAGCATCTTACAAGCGATCTTTTAACCCCACTTTGCTGTAAGAGGCCTATATGTATGGAAAGAAATGATACAGATAAACTGGTGATCGCTAATGAACAGCTCGCATTTCAGAATAAAGAAAAAAAGAGCCGTGCAGCAGAGCTTGCTGTAGCTAACAAGGAACTTTTATTTCAGAACGCAGAGAAAGAAAACCGGGCCGCCGAACTCATCACCGCCAACAAAGAACTTGTTTTTCAAAACGAAGAAAAGGAAAACCGCGCCGCTGAACTAATTGTGGCAAACAGAGAACTGGCTTTCCAAAATCAAGAAAAAGAAAATCGCGCAGCCGAACTTATTATCGCTAATAAGGAACTGGCTTTTCAAAATGAAGAAAAAGAAAATCGGGCGGCTGAACTGGTGGTAGCGAATAAAGAACTTGCTTTTCAAAACGAAGAAAAAGAAAAGCGGGCGGCAGAACTGGCTATAGCGAACAAAGAGCTGGCTTTTCAAAACGAAGAAAAAGAGAACCGGGCCGCTGAACTTAACATAGCAAACACTGAACTTTTATTTCAGAACGCAGAGAAAGAAAACCGGGCCGCCGAACTCATTACCGCCAACAAAGAACTTGTTTTTCAGAACGAAGAAAAGGAAAACCGGGCCGCTGAACTAATTGTGGCAAACAGAGAATTGGCTTTCCAAAATCAAGAAAAGGAAAATCGCGCAGCCGAACTTATTATCGCTAATAGGGAATTGGCTTTTCAAAATGAAGAAAAAGAGAATCGCGCGGCCGAACTGGTGATAGCGAATAAAGAACTTGCTTTCCAAAATTTAGAAAAAGAAAACCTGGCGGCAGAACTGGTTACCGCGAATAAAGAACTGGCTTTCCAAAACGAAGAAAAAGAAAAGCGGGCGGCAGAACTGGTTATCGCCAATAAAGAACTGGCTTTTCAAAACGAAGAAAAGGAAAAGCGGGCGCAAGAATTGATCGTGGCCAACAACGAATTAAAAAAGGCGGAGGACGATATTAGAAAACTAAACGATGAGTTGGAACAAAAGGTTATTGACAGAACGGCCCAACTAGAATCGGTTAATAAAGAACTGGAATCATTTTCATACTCTGTGTCTCATGATCTTAGGGCACCTATCCGTGCTATTAATGGCTACACGAAGATATTAAAAGAGGATTACGAGGAAAAGTTGGATGATGATGGGATAGATATCCTACATTCTATCATCAACAATTCTAAAAAGATGGGGAATCTTATAGACGACCTCCTTGCATTTTCAAAACTAGGCAGAAAACAGGTAACTGTTTCAGAGATCGATATGAACGATTTGGTCCACTTAGTTACAGAGGAGCTGATGAACGATGTTCCTGACCTTAAGCCCGTCTTCAAAATAACACCGTTAATACCTGCAAACGGAGATCGATCTTTAATTAAACAAGTATGGATCAACCTGATCTCTAACGCTATAAAGTACTCCAAATACAAAAAGGAAATTACCGTAGAGATTGGCGCATACAAAAAAGATAAATTTGTAGTATATTATGTTAAAGACTTTGGTGCGGGCTTTGATATGGAATACTATGATAAACTTTTTGGCGTTTTTCAACGACTGCATTCGCAGGAAGAGTTTGAGGGCACAGGCATTGGCCTGGCCATCGTGCAAAAAGTTGTAGATCGGCATCACGGCAAGGTATGGGCCGAATCAGAATTAGATAAAGGTACCACCTTCTATTTCAGTTTACCACAAAATAACCGTTAAATATGACTTACGAAAACATTGAAATTTTATTTGCAGAGGATAGTAAGGATGATGCCATACTAACTATCCGTGCCCTTACCAAAAGCGGTTTCTCTAACAAATTACATCATGTTAAAGATGGGGCCGAAGCGCTTGACTTTATTTATTGCCGGGGAGTTTATACAGGGCGTAACCCGAAAGAGTACCCCAAATTGATCCTTCTTGATTTGAAGATGCCCAAAGTATCTGGCATAGAAGTTTTGGAAAAGCTCAAATCTGACCCGCTTTTTAGGTCTGTGCCGGTGGTTATGCTAACGTCTTCAAACGAGGGCCCGGACATTGAACAATGCTTTGCCCTCGGCGCAAACAGCTACATCGTAAAACCTGTAGATAGCGACAATTTTTTTCAGGCAATTAAAGACATCGGCATATACTGGATGATTCTAAGCCAACCGGCCCACTGATAATATAGTGGCGTTATAACAACTTTTTAAGATACTTATTACATGATAGCTGAGGCGAAAATTCTTATCATCGAGGACAATAAAAGTGACGCGGATTTGCTTTGCCGTGAATTGAAAAAATCAGGCTTGATATTTAAATCGGAAGTAGTACAAACCAAGGCAACTTTCGAAAATGCATTACAGCTTTTTAGGCCCGACATTATCATTTCCGACTATTCACTGCCATCGTTTGACGCTGTTACTGCCTTCCGTATCAAACAAACCAATTATCCGCTCATCCCGTTTATTATCGTTTCCGGAATCATCGGAGACGAAAACGCAGTAGAATTGATTAAAGAAGGGGTTACCGATTACGCGCCTAAAGCTAAACTGTTTACTTTACCAACAAAAATTACCCGGGCACTTAAAGACGCTGAGGATAAGAAAGAAAAGGCACTTATTGACGAAAAGCTAAAAATTCAGACTGCTGAGCTGATCATAGCCAATAAAGAACTTTTGCTTCAAAACGAAGAAAAGGAAAGGCGTGCTACAGAGCTAGTAAACTTATCCGACAGTTTACACAAGCAAACGGAAGAGTTAAGCCTTGCTAATGACTTGCTTATTATGCAGGAAGTAAAAGTTCAGGCTGTAAATGAACAACTTACCGAGTTAAATCAAGAGCTGGAGTTTAGAGTTACCGCTCGGACAAAAGCATTGACCGAAAGTGAGCACCGCTTTCGCAATATGATGGAGACTATTCCGCAAATAGCCTGGACAAATACAATAGCCGGAGAATTTATCTTTTATAACCGACGTTGGTACGACTATACCGGCTTAAGCCTTGAACAAACCAAAGATACCGGCTTACGGCTGGCTATTCATCCTGATGATTTGAAAAATAGTTCAGGCTGGTTTACTATGATCAGGGAAAAAAGTGAGGGTGGCGAATTTCAGCTCAGGATAAAGAGAGCCGACGGTGTATATCGCTGGCATCTGTTAAGGATGATGCCTATTAAAGATGAACAGGGCGAAACGCAACAGTGGGTTGGGACAGCGACTGATATTGAAGAACTCCGGTTATTACAACAACAAAAAGATGATTTTATCAGTATTGCCAGTCATGAACTGAAAACGCCTTTGACGAGCTTAAAAGCGGCATTGCAGTTGCTTGATCGGATGAAGGAGGCGCCATCTGCAAAGATGTTGCCGATGATAGTGCTGGCAAACAAAAGTCTTGATAAGGTAAATATCCTGGTTGCTGATCTGTTATATGCCAGTAAGGTTAATGAAGGACAACTACACATTGATCCTAAAAACTTTGTCCTTTCCAGTGTTATCCTGGACTCCTGTCAATTTATCCGTGCAGAAGGTGTTTACAACATCCAGACTTGTGGCGATATGAATGTGGAAGTTTACGCAGACCCTGTACGAATTGAACAGGTGGTGACCAACTTTATAACCAATGCCATTAAATACGCGCCAGAATCTAAACAGATAACGATCAATATAAAGAAAGTGAAGGGAATGGTCAACGTGTCGGTGATTGATAAAGGCCCTGGGATCCCGGCAGAAAAGCAGCGATTCCTTTTCGACCGCTATTATCGCGTGGATAACCGCGGCAGCCATTATACCGGCCTGGGATTGGGCCTCTATATTTGTTCAGAGATTGTAAAAGCCCACCACGGGGAAATAGGCGTGATAAGTGAAGTAGGAATGGGTAGCACATTTTGGTTTACTTTGCCCGTAGCTTAACCACACAGACCTTGCGTTAGCATGCTTCCGCTTTACTGCACCTACGCCAACATCCGCTCCACCACCTGCAGCATATTCCCTTCAGGATCTTCAAAAGCCCTCACCCTGCCGCCGCCGATGGCTGCTATTAAATCGCTTGTCCAGGTAATGTTATGCGTGTCGAGGTGGGCGATTGCCTGCTCAATATTGCTAACCCGCAAGGCCAGGTGAGACCAGCCCGGTGTCCAGGTAGTGCGCTGTGGTCGCAGGGTATCATCAATAGGCATTATCTCTAACAGCGAGCCATCCGGCGCACGCAGCATCCATACGGGTTTGTCGTACCGGTAATATTTCGTGTAGCCCAGTACATCGCAATACCAATCGGCCATTTTATCTACATCAGCCACCGCAATAGCCGGGTGATCAACGCCCGTTAAGCCCAAATGAGTTACTGTCATATATGCAAGGTAATAAATTGGCGGGGCGTATACCTTAATAAGGTAGGCTAACCACCATGTTTTCTTATAGAAACATCAATGTTTTAGGGGTAAATACCAATCAAAAACCGTTAATAAACCACGTTTTACCCACACAACTTGTTTCAATTATCAAAAAAGTACAGTAATTTTCAGTCTTTATAACCCCCTAAAAATCAATAAGATAAAATCAATCCTGACGTATAAGTTGTTTCATTTTGTTTCACGGCGCTTTTATAAAAAATTAACTGTCAAATAGTTAAGTGAAAATCTTGTTTCACTTGTTTCATCTGTGTCACACACACGTGAAACAAACGCAGCCTGTGCTACACTGGGATAGGTTTAACGGCAATTAAAAAGCCTCTAAGCAAATGCTTAGAGGCTTTTTAAACCCGTGCGCCCACCTGGGCTATTCCTGTATCTTATAATGTCGCTGATATTCAATCACTTAAATGGCATTTTCATGACTATGGTAGCCATGCTGGTATCCTACCTCTCAAGCATACTCAAAAATACTAAAAAATATCGGTTTTCCCTATAATTAAAAATCATGGTTCCAGGTTCGAGCCCAACCAAGGCTACCAGTGGATACGCTTGCAAAATGCAGTCGTGTAAAACAAAAATGAATGGCTGATTTTAAAAGGTAGCATCAGGTCAATAACTGTTGCTACGGTCTGTCAACTTGTTATTCAGACAGATACAAAGGTCTCGGCTATTGCCTTTTGTAATGTTGTTTCCACATGGCATTGTACCGCAAAATCCGGCCATGATTTTAAGACATCTTCTATATGCCTGATGATCTCATCGGGCTTTTTAATGGTCATTTGCCGGGCTACTTCCAATAGGTCTTTACGGTCTATACCTTGTCTCTTTCCATTTACGCTTAACGATTGCTGACTTACCCAGGGACTGTCCGGGCGGTAGGCGTGGCAAACATCATAAGCCGGGGCTAATGCCCATTGCCCGCTTTTATCCATTGTAAAGGCGAAATTTTTTGTATGGTCGTCACAATTTCTTGCCAGCACATTAAAAACCATCCGGCGGTACATTTGCTCGGCCTGCGGATAGTCCAACCGCAAGGTGCGCATGGTTTGAAAAAGTTGTTCGTAGCTGTAAGAACCCACCTGGCTAAAATCAAAATGCTGTATAGCGCAAAAGGTTTGAACGTGAACCTTGCCCTTATCCGGAATGCGGTCAAACCGCCTGGTCATAAAGTGTGCCCGTCCATGTTCTTCCAATAACCGGCACTCGGTCATTTCAATGCCGCAGGCCACCGCCATTAAATGGTAAGCCATCTCAACACGCCCGTAATCACTTGAGGTGCCGAATTGCGCATCATGCACCCCGTCAAATTTAATGAGCCATTGAGTAAACCCCTTTGGTGCTTCGGCTTGTCCACTTCGGACTTCACCCGTTTTTGGATTGTACGCGATAACAGCCTTAGCCCGGGCACCACCGGCGGAGGTGCCGATCTTTAAAATGTCCAGCAATCCCTTTTCCTCATCTTTGGAAAGGTCAGTATGAAAGTCTTTTCTACCCGATAGTATAGCTTCCGATATTTCAACCAGGCTATCTACTTCTAACTTGGTAGAGGTGTTCCTGCCTTTTGGTTCAACAGGTTCAAATTCCAGCGCTCCCATACCACGTTGACCGATAAAACATAACATTTCTACCGGGTTCATACTATCCGCAGGGCGGCCAACCCTTGCCAGCCAGGCATTGATTAAGGTGTTTCCATAGCGGTCAGGTAAAACATCCGCTAACAGTCCGGGTAATCCCTTAAAGGTTTGGCTTTCTCTTAATTCGGGGAATGAAAAGATCCTTCCGTTTGCAGCATTAACAGGCATTTTTAGCGGGGCAATATTCAAACCTTTGCGTAAAAAGGCAGGTTCAAATTCAAAATTAGCCACTCCCTTATCAGCATCCCATGCTATTGCGCCAACACGCTCATCCCAAAGATTTATAAATGCACTATTGATCATTACCAGTTAACTTTAGTGTTGGGGATATCATTGTTGTTATTCCTCGCTCTTTGTCTTTTCTGCTGATCCAGCTTAGCTAAAGCTAAGGGACTTACTTTTTGTTCTACTTCAAAAGTTCGCAGTATAGGTAATTGGCCCAATACTCTTAAGATCTGCAATAAAGAAAGTAGTGTACCGCCATTCCCTTTTTCGATCTGGCCAACGGTGGAACGGTTGATTCCGGCGGAATCCGCGACTTGTTGCTGAGTTTTATTTTGTTGTAAACGACTTTCCTGTATGAACTGGCCGATAAGGGTTAAAATGCCCTGATCGCTCATGGCATACCAATCCGTGTTAGTTTTTTCCATCACTAAATGCTTTTAATGGTATTAATGCTTGCTTTTATCAACAATAATACAATTTTTTTACAACAATACACTGCTTTATCTAATAAATTATGTTTGTTTATTCCATCATTAACAGCAAATATGAGGTTTAATGATTGAATTTAGCATCATCTATCGTAATGTAGAATTAATTAAGGAATACTATTTTTTAAATTCACCTTAATACGTCACCAGGCGCATGTTCCCGATCGGTACTTTTCAGGTAATCATGATTATCAGCTAGTAATCGAATTGCCAAGATATAAACATAGTTTGTTTATTATGCAAATTGTAAGTAATTTTTATGTATTTTGTAAGTTTATATTATGTAAATTGTAAGTAATCTTTATTTTTGCTTAGATTTATAGCTATGAGCAAGTTTATTCAAAGACAAATCGCGCCTATTATAAAGGCTCAAACAAGCAAATTTCCGGTATTGGCTGTTACCGGTCCAAGACAGTCGGGAAAGACCACTTTGTTAAAAGAGTTGTTCAGTGATTACAGGTATGTAAGCCTTGAAAACCCCAATACCCGCTCGTTTGCGTTGGATGACCCTATTGGTTTTCTAAATCAGTATGATCAGAAAGTTATTCTTGACGAGGTGCAGCGGGTGCCGGAGCTATTTTCTTACATACAAGGCCGAGTTGACGAATCTAAAATGATGGGACAATATATCTTATCAGGCTCTCAAAATTTTCATCTTTTAAATAACATTACTCAAACGCTGGCAGGTCGGGTTGCTTTATTCAAATTACTGCCTTTAGACTTTACAGAGTTAAAACAACAGGATCTATTAGCAAATTCGTACACACAGGCGAGTATCAAAGGATTTTATCCGGCCATATTTGACAGGGATATTGATCCGGCTATTTTTTATGCGAATTATATTCAGACATACATAGAAAAAGATGTGACAGAATTAATGAATATAAGGGATCTTAAGCTATTTCGCACCTTCTTAGGTTTGTGTGCCGGTCGTGCCGGACAATTGCTGAATTTTAGTGCCCTGGCTAATGAGTGCGATATATCACATAACACCGCCAAAGCCTGGCTTTCTATACTTGAAAGCAGTTATATCGTATTTCTTTTGCAGCCTTACCACCAGAACTTCAATAAACGATTGATCAAAAGCCCTAAATTATATTTTTATGATACCGGTCTTTTAAATCACTTGTTAGGAACAAGAACTACTGAAGAATTGGAAGAGAACAGACTGAAAGGGCACATATTTGAAAACATGATCCTGGCAGAATATCAAAAACAGAACCAGCATTTATACTTACATCAGGACTATTATTTTTGGCAGGATAGCAACGCGCATGAGGTTGATCTGCTCATGAAAGAGGGCCAGAACTTTTCCATTTTCGAGATAAAGGCCACACAAACTATTAGCACTGGTTTGTTTAAAGAAATGGACCGGTTTGAAGAAATTGCCGCTCCTGCAAAGGTAAATAAGACGTTGATCTATGGCGGATCTGAAAATGAGAAAAGGACAAAATACCACGTCGTAAGCTGGCAAAACATATCCTGTTAAGAGGAGTTTTTATAGCAGTCAGCCCATAGCAGCGCCCCGTGTTTTGCACCGCTAAAAACAATTAACAGGCAAATCACGGGGCGAAAAAAGGCTCCCCGGTGGGGAGCCAAATTATTTTAAAGTTCAATAACGATACCGTCCTGACAGTCGGCAGCTTCTGCCTCGGCTTCTTGTCGTTCTTCAAATACTTTGTTTTGTCCGTTCTCGTCTGTTACGATGATGGCGTATTCTGCACCACCATGCATTTCTATAACTATGTAATTCATGATTGTAATTGTATTAATTTTTGATAAATATCTTCCCAATAGCTTTGCAATCGCTCATCCGCTAATCGGTGTTCAGGATTTAGGTGTGCATAATAGCGGTAATCATCGGCCTGCATAATGGCCAGTTGCAAGTTATCTATTTCGAGGTCAAAGCCGTTTAAATCTGTGATTTTCATAATTGTGCTGTTAAGCCACTTTAAGCGGCTGTGTCCTAAAATCTTTCAGGTTCAGGAAAAACCCACGGTTGAATAAAATCCCCTCCCGAAATAATTGCCATAATAGGGATGCGCCACAATTTGCTAAAGCAGAGTTAATGAACAAATCCTGCTTGGTGAGTGCTTCGGCAAGCGAGCAACTCGGCGTATTGTCTGCCTGTTCAGACGATAATAACAATTCCTTAAATTCATCGGTAACCAATGGCAGGCTTTCTACTGGTCGGTATAAATCCGAAGCAGGTTGCTTTATTTTTTCCAATGTGGACAATATCACCTGACCGCTTGAACGGCTGTTGCCAAAGTCCATCCAGTATTTGACATGGTTACGGCCACCGTAATTTTTAGCAAGATTTTTCAGAATTTCGGCTATATCGTAGCGAGCCTGTACGGTGTCAACGCAGGAAACCGTGATGATGGCACTTGCCAACTCCGTATCAGACAGGGATTTCTTATCATAAAGACAGGTTTCTGCTTTCCAATTCGTACCGAAAAAGCGGTTGATGCGGTTAATTAAAGCAACTGATTTATATTGCCCTAATTCTGCTGTGGTAAACAACTGCCTGCCGAGGTTGGCGGTATCAACGGTATCATCATCGAATACCCTGACAAATAATCCTGCATGGCCTAAAGTGATAAGCGCATGGTTCATCCTTGCCAATGCAGTCAATACCTGACCACCTGTACCGCCTGCGCCAATCAAATTAACGGTAATAGGGTTATAGGGCTGTAACAATTCCTTTTGCACGATATGGACAGCAGGTTTATCTGTTTTTTTAGTTTTCATAAGATGATTTGTTTAAGGGTCAAACTGGTTTGGATTAATTCGTTCTGCGGGAACTGCTGACCCGTTCCTGCAAGGGAACGCCACAAATCGGTGGTATTGGATTTGGTGCTGTTATTGCCGTTAATGGAATGGCTGAAATTGCTGTTAAAAAAATACCGCTCCCATGTTTGCATAAACTCCTCTAAACAGGTGCTTTTGGCAATATTGATCTGCACCGTCCCCATACAGACCTGCCCACCTGCATAGATATTGAGGTAAGGGGCGTGGCAAAGTTTCGTGTTTTCCGTGGGCTTGGCTTTCCCTTTTAAAGCATAAACGGCTAAACGTTCCGCATTGGCTTTCCAAAGCATGGCAGGGACATGAAATTTGCCTGACGGAATATGCAGGCCATCTACAAAGAATAAGTTTACTTCCTGCGGTGGCGTGTACCAAACCGCATAGCCGTTCGCCTGCTGATTGACATATAAAACGTTTTGTGGCAATAAGCTTGATATTCCGGGGATGTTGACCACCTGATTCCGTGGCAAAGTGACCATGCAATTAGCTGGCGAACGATAGCAGCGAGAGCTGTAAAAACGTTTT
>NZ_JBHUON010000042.1:0-10142 GCF_042686155.1 Mucilaginibacter antarcticus
CCGTAATTGTGTAAACCTATTTTAGTACTAACTTTAAAGTGTAAACTAACACCAGTATTAACAACCAATAGTGTAAACTTTTTTCAGGACGGGTCAGTATCTTTAAAGCAACGCTACTGTTTCAAACTGTTTCACTTAATTTTGTAAAGCTCTTATTATGAGGGTTTAAAGCAAAAATGCTGTTTCAGCTGTTTCACTTTATTTTGTAAAAAACACATTATGTGTTGCCGATAAGCGCTTCGTAGTCGGCGACGGTGTCAATATCAATGCCTCCTTTCTCAAAAGGGATAGTTGCTACCTGATCGGGATGGTCGGTGATGAGTTTTTTGGCGCCCTCTTGTCCTTGTAATTGGAGCAGTTGCTCAAACAAACGATGGGTAAACAGCGCGGGCACGCCAACCGTATCGCTATAGGTGCAAGCTATGAGGTGTTTGCCGGTTTGCTGTTGCTTAAACAGCAGGCTGTCTATCAGCGTCCGGGTTACAAAGGGCTGGTCGCACAACATGATAACCACACTGCGAATAGCCGGGTTTTGCATTACCTCAGTCATAGCCGTTGTGATAGATGATGCCATACCATTAGCCCAATCAGGGTTGTGCAGGATGCTGATATTGTACTGTTTGATGCCTGGTTCAATGGTATCCGCGTTAGCGCCAAGTACCACCATCACCTCATGGCACCTTGATTTGATGCCCGCCTCTATAGCCAGCTCAAGCAACGTTTTGCCCTTGTACAAGAGCGTCTGTTTAGGGAAGCCCAGCCTGCTTGATGCCCCGGCGGCAAGGATGATAAGCGCTGTCATTACTTATTGATCTGTAGCGTGAATGGACTCTTGTTTATACTTTAAAGATGCCCCATTGCGTGATGACAGCACCGCCTTGATCTCGGCTACTATCGACAGCGCAATCTCATCTGCCCCCTCCGATCCGATGTCAAGTCCGGTGGGCCCATACAGGTTACCGCGCTGTTCATCACTGATGCTCATGCCGGTGCTTTGCAGTTCGTCAAGCATCCGCTCCAGCTTCTTACGGGGGCCAAGCACGCCAATGTAGGGCAAGCCTAAAGGTATCAACTCAGCTAGCAACGCTTGTTCATAATTGTAGTTATGGGTCATCAATACAAAGGCTGTCCACTCCGTTATTTGCAGGTGTTGCAGCACCTCCTCCGGCCTGGCAACTATAAGCCTGTTAGCTTGTGGGAAGCGTTCGGCCAATAGGTAATTCTGCCTGCCGTCCATCACGGTAGTATCCCAACCCAGTACCGCAGCTATGCGGGTGAGTGGTATGGCATCGTTACCGGCGCCTATCACTACTAATGCAATGGTGGGTTTGATGTACTCCACAAAGGCGGTGTATATTACGCCATCCGTATAGGTTGGGTGTTCTGAGCGTTTGTTGTTTAACACCTCGTTGGCGTCAGCCAGTAGCTGGCCGGCATATGGGTATGAGATCGTATTAGCAGTCATTACCCCATCATTAGTCAAGCCTAAGCAAGTGCCGGGCTGCCGCGCCTTACGGTCATCAACAGAAAACAACGTAACCAGCACCGCAGGCTGCTTTGAGGCCACAATAACCTTTAGCAAACGGATAGGATCATGCTTATCAGACACGGGCTCAATCAGGATATGGATAATGCCGTTACAGCCAAGGCCCACGCCCAGTTTGGCGTCATCGTCGTCGGTGGTGTCGTAAGTAACTAACAATGGCTCCTGCTGTAGTATCACCAGGCGGGCTTTGCGCAGGGCATCGCCTTCCAGGCAACCGCCGCTTATGGCGCCCGTAAGCTGGCCGTCTTCGGTAATAAGCATCCGCGCGCCTGCCCGTCTGTAAGCCGAGCCTTCTACCGATACTACCGTGGCAAGAGCGGTTTTTTTACCCTGCTTTATAGCTTCGTCAAAAGCGTTTACAATGTCTGTTATCTCTTTCATCGCTGTGATACCAATATCGTAATTTACTTACAGGATAAAATAAATATCTTTAAACACAAAATGCCCGCCTTATGTACTTTATATTTTCAAAGCTACTGCTCTTTACCCTGATGCCCGTTTACTGGGTAATAGCCTTGTTGGCGACAGGATGGATCATCAGAAACCCTAAACACAAAAAGCGCTTTATAATAGCAGGTTTAGTAGTATTGTACATATTCTCGGCGCCTATTTTTTTAAAATCGTTTCAATCTTTTTGGGATGTCAAACCTTACCCTGCGGCTGACACCACAAAGTACAGTTGCGTTATTGTATTAGGCGGGTTCTCTTCAGGTGGTGACAGTGGAGACGGACATTTTACAACAGCCGCCGATCGGTTTATCCAGGGTACAAAACTGGCGATAAGCAAACAGGCATCGCACATATTGATCAGCGGCGGTTCGGGTGAATTGATTCCCGGCAAATTTAGAGAGGCCGCATGGGTGCGCACGCAATTATTACAATTTAGCGTTCCGGACAGTATCATATTGGTAGAGAACAACTCCAAGAATACCATCGAGAACGCCCGCTTCTCTAAAGTTTTGCTGCAGCTAAAGCACTTGCCGCCCCCCTATTTATTGGTAACATCCGCCTTTCACATGCGCCGTGCACAAATGATTTTTGAAAAAGCAGGTGTAAAAGTAGTGCCCTACGCCTGTAATTATTTTTACGACGACCTAAAAGTTGACTTGACTGACCTTTGGCCGGAAGTGGGCACCTTAAGCACCTGGCAGTCTTATACCAAAGAGGTAGTGGGTTACGCTGTTAATTACATTAAAAGCTAACAAAAAAAGCCGTCCTTAAACGTTAAGGACGGCTTTGATATAATGAAGCTTTTTAATTAGCTTTTGATCTCGCGGACCTTCATGTTTTTCCAGCCGCTTGAACCAGGGTGTTTCTGTATAGCGATCTTGCCTTTTTGAACTTTCATGAAATCTTCAAAGCCACGGCTTTTAAATTTACTGCTAGCCAATGCTTTTTCCCACTCAGGGCTACCAATTTTAACGTCAACAGTTTTTATACCGTTTAAGTAAAAAGTTAACTGACCTTTGTTTTGGATCAATCTAACCTGGTTCCACTCGCCCGGGGTTACCGGTTTTGATACTGTGGCATCGCCAATCATATCGTATAGGCAGCCAGCCCAGTGATTTTGTTTTTTGTTATCCTCAGCATCAATGTTATCCAACACCTGCATTTCTGCACCTGTTTGATAAGTAGCACCGTATTTTTTATCTTCCTGAATGTTAAAGATGATACCGCTGTTGCCACCTTTTGATATTCTCCATTGCAGTTGCAATTCGTAGTTTTCGTAAATGCCGTTAGTAACCAAATCGTCACCAGCACGGTCATTCTCGCGGTCATATTGTATCTGGCCGTCTTTAACTATCCAGTTTCTGGCAGCAGTGTCGCGCTTCCATGAGTGCCAGCCAGTAAGGTCTTTACCGTTAAATATCAATACCCAACCTTCTTTTTTCTCTTTCTCGGTTAATGTATTATCAGCAGCCGGGGTTGAAGCTGTGGTAGCGCTTTCTTTTTTAGCGCCGCAGCTAGACAATAACATTGCTGATATAGCAAGAGCTGCTACAGCGTTTAATAAAACTATTTTTTTCATATTAATTTAAAATGGTTAGGGTAAAGCTACAACATTTTTTAAACGTGCAGTGTTTTTTGCAAAATTGAATGGTAAATAATGAGTTACAATTATATTAAATGCATCGTAGCGCATTTTAATTAGCAATACAATCTTTTACTTCCCATATTTTGCCGTCTGTTTTGGCCCAAATATAAATAGTGTTGTTTTCACCCAAATCCAACCGCATATCTGCTTTAGGGTTTTTAACCAGGTCGATAAACTTGTTGGGCAAGCCGTTAAATTGCAAATCAAACTCTTTGATTTGCGCCTGCTGGCCAAGTTTAAGGTCCTTATACTCTAAATAAAACATACGCCCCTTAACAATATCGCCAAAAATGTATTTGCCTTTTAGCTGCGCAATCTTGCCTTCATAAACAAACCCGCCTGATATGGCATTTCCTTCGTCATGGTCATACTGGGCTACTGCATAGGTATATTTATGATCACGAGCGGGCAAATTGTATATAGCGCTCTTCTTGCCCGCAAAGTTGAGTACAAAAGTACCCTCGCGCTCCGGCCAGCCGTAGTCAAGGCCGGGTTTAACGATGTTAAGCTCCTCCACCATGGTATAACCAATGTCTGATGCCAGCATGGTGCCATCCGCTGCCCAGGTAATTTTGTTTGGGTTACGGAAACCACGGGCATATACCTCGCCCAACGTATTTTGGTCAGCATCCTTCGCCCAGGCATTGGCGGCAACTATACCGTATTTGCCATTTTTACTGTTGCGCCCTGCCGGGTCTATCCGGATGATTGACGACCTGATCTGCGTCGGCGCATCGCAAAGCTGCGGGTACCTGGCCTCTGCCGAACCACCGTCGCCTATGCCCAGGTAAATCAAACCGTAGTCGGCAGAGCCGGGCTTACTTAGGGGGTTAAATATAATTTGCTGCATGCCGTGTATAGGCGATGGCATATTAACGCGGAGCATTTCGCGCGGTGTAGCGTCAAAAACTGTTGCGTTGGGGTCATTTATTTTCCACTCGTTAACTACCCATTGCAGGGCTACCGGTATAGAATCAGCATACGTATAGTCTGCCGGGGCAGAACCCTTTTTCTCTGTATGTGTGGTGTACAACAAACCATTTTTATAAAACTCCGGATGAAACGCGAAACTGCCCCAACCGCTGGCTAAACCGGGCTCAGGGATAAAATTGGGTTTAAGTTGCGCCATATCCATTATGGTATTAAACCGGCCGTCTTTAATCTCATAAAGTTTGCCGCGCATTTCCAGCATCAGCATACGGTTGCCTTTTGGTCCCTTTAAAACAAAGGTTTGGGTAATACGTGTTGACGGGTTCTTGGTTGATGTTTTAGGCGCGGTTAGCCACTCCTGTAATTTCAAAGTTAAACCCGATTTGGCAATTTTCGCCGGCATTGGGTCGGTGACAGGTATGCCTAATGCTGCCGTGTTTACATATACTTCGGCTTGCTTTTTATAAGTGTTGATGAAAGATAATATGGCGTTAATATCTGTCGGCTTTAACTGTGGATGCGATGGCATGGGCACCTTGTATTCCGCAAATATAGCGGCCGCCCTTTTATCGCCGGCTTTTACCAGAGCTTGCGAGTTGCTGATGAATTTACTTAAGTAAGCATAACTTGCATCGGCTGTAACGCCTGATAGATCAGGCCCTATGCCTCGGGTTTTAAAATTATGGCAGTCCGAACAGTTTTTCTGAAACAAAGCATCGCCTTGGGCTATAACTGTTTTATTTACTGAATAGGTGCTTGCCGGTTTTTTTTGTTGGGCAATGCCGACAGTTATCGTGCAGCAAAAAAACGGCAGCAGGATAAAGCGCTTATTAAAGCTCATGATGGAAAGATTATTGAATTGGTTGTTTGGTTATTAGAAAAATCTAAGATAACCAACAATGCCGGAAATTATAATCAATATCAAATTTAATGCATGAGGGACATTAAAAAGATCTTTCGGTTGATGCTATCCAGGCACTCAAGCTTGTGTCTACGGTTTTATCGGTAACAAGCTTAGCCATGGCCGGGGTGTTGCCGCTTTGCGCGAGTTTATAAAAATAGGCGGCGTAATACTGATCAAAAAAGGTCTTATCAGCTTTTTTTGCTGATGCCTGCCCGGCTTGAGTAAATATAGTTTTAAGCTGATAGTCAAGCAGTGCGGCGCCGTTAAGGTTTTTAGTTTTTGACGATGCGATGGCCTGATTGATAATGCCGTTTAATAATGCGTTTTCTCGCGCATCAGCACCCGGGCTTTTATTGGCGCCGCTCGCCTTTAAAACGCCGCCTTTCAAAATGCTTTGCAAATTAGTTATAGCTTCTTCGCTACGGCTGCCGTTAGGCTCTAACAATAAAAAACTGCAAAAAGCCAGCAGGGCATTCATTCGTTTATTTTGATGAAAGGTAACCAGGCCATACAGGCGCTGGCTGTTGGCATGTTTAGGGTCAAGTTTTATCGCCTCGATAGCCGCCAGCTCGGCATCGGCATATTTTTTTGCGCGGAAATTGGCTATCCCCAAGTTAAAATATAGGTTTTGATCTTTAGGATACGATTTCAGGCCCTCTTTAAATACGGTAATAGCCTTATCAGGCAGGTTGCTTTTATCATAAATACTGCCCAATAAACTGTAGGCTGCATTGGTATAATTAGATTGTGTTTTTAAAACTTTTTCCAGGAGCGGTACG
The DNA here is from genome assembly GCF_042686155.1 of Mucilaginibacter antarcticus. Classification (NCBI taxonomy): domain Bacteria; kingdom Pseudomonadati; phylum Bacteroidota; class Sphingobacteriia; order Sphingobacteriales; family Sphingobacteriaceae; genus Mucilaginibacter; species Mucilaginibacter antarcticus. Next base: position 6,255 of record NZ_JBHUON010000042.1, read on the forward strand.
CCCTCCAGGCCTTTACCCTCATTGCTTAAAGCCAGCGCGGCTTTATAGTTTGTGGCCGGGTCGTCGGTGTCCTGTGCGAATGTTGAGGATACCGACAGTATCGAAAATAATAACGTAACAATTAAGCTTCTAGCCTGCATTTTATTCTGTCTCTCTTTTTTTGGTATTTACCCATGTTACCAGTGCATTTATGTTGGCCTGATGTTCTTTCAGCCAGGCAATGTTATCGTTCTTAAAAACGCTTAAAGTTATATAACGGAAAAACGCATCTAAATATTCTGTCTTGGCCATATCGCCAAAAAAGTTGGCGTAGTATTTATTAAAGAAGGCCGTGTTTTTTGGGTCTTGTTGCTCTGCTGCAACTTGAAAAATGGCTGGCAATGCCGCCGTGAGCGAATCTAATGCGGTTACGGTTGTACCATTTTGCGCAGCTATAGTTTTTCTTTCCATCAGGCCCGCGGTAACCGCCATGGATACGGCCAGTTGTTGAACATTGGTCAACTTGTCAGTGCCGCTCATTTTAATGTTGTTGCCGTTTACATTGGCATACAACATGTGTTTGATATAGTTAAGTGCTTCAACAGATCGGGGCGTTTGTGGCTCCATAATCAAAAAATTACACCATGCCAATATCGAGTTAAAGTATCTGCCCTGGTTGTAATTGGCTATGGCATAGGTACGCTGACTGTTGGCATGCTTTTGATTTATCTTTATCGCCTCGGTAGCTGCTGCATCAGCCTCTGCATATTTTTTCTGGAATATGTAAGATATACTCAAATTGTACCACAGGTTTCCGTCTTTCGGGGCTACCGCTATACCTTGTTTGTAATAGCTTACTGCCTTATCAAATTCTTTCCGCTCGTCATAAATATTGGCTAAAAGCGCAAATACACGTGGCGATTTATCAGCAGTAACCATCTTTTCAAGTAGAGCCAGGGCGTCATCTTTCTTGCCAGATGCAGAAAACGAAAACGCTTTTTCATACATCACCAGCGCGTTGTTAGGTTCCATTTTTAAAGCTGCGTCATATTTTGCAATGGCTTCCTCATATTTTTTGGCGTCGTGCAATGAGGTACCTTCTCTTAATAAAGCATCAACCGGGGCACTCATTCCCTGTGCAAATAGGGTTGCTGTACAAAATATCAGTACAATTGTCAGCAGAATTTTAAAATTGGGTCGTATCATTTTTGGTGTGATAGGTTAATAACTAAAAGTAACTAAGGTTATTAACTAAAACAATAGAAATGTTTAAAACTTAATTGAGGTTGGGGAGTTATAATTTGCAATTTTCGCATTTCATTTTACCCCCGACAGTATTTTACATCTATGAGTTTATTGAAACAATGCTTACTCTCTTTTACACTTTCCCTACTTGTACTAACTTCATGTTCATCTGACCCGAAAAAAGCCGGAGGATTACTAGATGATGAAGAAAAGAGAAAACCCCTGGATACAACCGCTCTGCTGGCTTATAACCCTAAAAAGGCCGATAGGCGAATAGACGACTTCATTAAAAACCTGCACAAAACCCGTGGCTTCAACGGCAACATACTTGTTGCTAAAAATGGCAAGATCATTTATCAAAACGCTTTGGGTTGGGCCGACTACCTGCATCGCGATAGCTTGAAAATAAACTCCCGGTTTGAAATGGCATCGGTAACCAAAACCATGACCGGTACCGCTATTATGATGCTGATTGAGCAGGGTAAAATTAAACTAACACAAGATGTACGCGAGTTTTTCCCCGATTTCCCGTACGAAGGGGTAACCATAAAATTGTTGCTTACACATCGCTCGGGCATGATGAACTATGTTTATTTTGTTGATGGCGTTTATCGCAAAGAGCATCGCGTACAAAAGGTGGGTTTGAGCAATGCCGACGCTATGGCTTTGATAGCGCAATACAAGCCGCCCCGCTTTAATGTCCCGGATAAAAGGTTTTTATACAACAACTCTAACTACATGGTGCTGGCATCTATCATTGAAAAAGTGACCAAAATGCCGTATGCCCAGTTTATGAAAGCGAACGTTTTTAAACCTGCCGGCATGGCGCATACCGACGTATACTCTAAAGCTACCTACGATAAGATACCGGTTGATGTTGTGGGACACGACCGCGGTAGCTGGCGCTACTCGGTTGTACAAAACTTTTTAGACGGGCCCGTTGGCGATAAGGGCATATACAGTACAGTTGGCGACTTATGGCTATTTGACCGCGCCTTACGTGCCGGCAAACTATTAAAGCAGGCTACTATGGATACCGCCTACGTGGCGCGTAACCCCTGGATAAAAGGTCACTTTAATTATGGTTATGGCTGGCGCATATTTGAGGCCCCGGGCCAAAAGGTGGTTTACCACACGGGATGGTGGCACGGTTTCAGGCATATATACCTTCGCGATATGAAACACGACGTAGTGATTGTATTATTGACAAACTTATCAAACGGCAGTTTGTTAAAACTGGACGATCTGTTTAATATAACCGGCATGCCGGTAGTGCGCAAAAGCGCCTATACCGGTAATGGGGATACGAATGAGGATTAGTCAGATGTGCAGATGCGTGGATATGCAGATGTGCAGATGATGAATAAATGATTTAATAGAAATTAAGTAATAAGATATGCAAAATGCGATATGCAAATCATTTGCACATCCGCACATTTGCATATCTGCACATCAAGACTATGTTTGACAAACTAATGCAGGCCCAGCAAATGGCTGGCGATATTAAGAAAAGGCTGGACAATATCAGCGTAACCGGCACTGCCGAGGGTGGCAAGATAACTGTGGTGGCTAATGCCAACAAAGCGGTACAATCTGTAACCATTGATGCTGATTTTTATAAAGATGCCGACAAGGAAGAAATTGAAGAGCTATTAGTAGTGGCCATTAACAAAGCCATGCAACAAGCCGACAACGTAAGTCAAAGCGAAATGTCTGCAGCCACCAAAGATATGTTTGGCGGTTTAGGTGGCATGTTTGGGCAGTAGGCCCCACCTCTTGACGGAGGCCTTTTAATACACAGTAACTAATTAAATAAATCTCCCATACCGGGGCAGATTTAGAGGGTGCAAAATGAAAACTACCTATTACGGACAATCAACCATAATGATCGAAACCGAGGGCATGAAGCTTTTGTTCGATCCCTTTATAACGCCAAATCCGGCGGCTAAGGACATTGATATTCACAGTTTACAACCCGATTATATCCTGGTGTCTCACGGGCATGGCGACCATGTTGCTGATCTTGTTGCGATACAGAAGAGCAGCGGCGCTAAGGTTATCTGCATTGCCGAGATAGCCGACTGGTTGGGTAAACAGGGTATAAAAGCCCACGGCATGAATATTGGCGGCGGTTTTAATTTTGATTTCGGCCGTGTAAAAATGGTTAACGCGGTGCATTCAAGCACCCTGCCCGATGGTTCGCCCGGTGGTAACCCGGCCGGGTTTGTGTTGGATTCGGGGGGTAAAAAAATCTACTTTGCCGGCGATACGGCCCTTACCTATGATATGAAATTGCTGGAAGATGAAAACCTTGACTGGGCGTTTCTGCCTATTGGCGATAATTATACCATGGGCGTTGATGATGCTATAAAGGCCACCGACTTTATTAACTGCAAAAACGTTATCGGTATACATTATGATACGTTTCCGGTGATTGTTATTGGTAAGGACGAGGTGACCGAGAAGTTTATCAAAGCCGGTATCAATATTAAATTGCCTGCAATTGGTGAGACGATAGATCTGTAACCCTCTTAAATAATGACAAACAAAAAAGCCCTTCAGGATATTCGAGGGCACTGAAAAAGTCCAATAGTGAAAAAAGGCGTAGAAGAAGAAATTTTTCTACGCCTTTTTTGTATCTTAAAGTGTCAAAAGAAAGATACT
>NZ_JBHUON010000043.1:0-6462 GCF_042686155.1 Mucilaginibacter antarcticus
CGTAATTGTGTAAACCTATTTTAGTACTAACTTTAAAGTGTAAACTAACACCAGTATTAACAACCAATAGTGTAAACTTTTTTCAGGACGGGTCATTGTCCTGAAATAGATTTACACTGTTTCATGACATCTGATTCACTACTTTAATGGCCGTCAAGCGAAAAACAAATTAACTAGTTAATTTATAACCTGTTAGCGCCACAACTTTAAAGTATCACTACTGTTGCAAACTGTTTCACTCATTATTGTAATTAGGTTATAATGAGCGCCTTAAAAAAAATACTGTTTCAACTGTTTCATATTTTTTGAAACAGTTGAAACAGTATAAAATGCCGATAATGATCTCTTATCACGTTCGTATAGCTATCAAATCGCTAGCCGCTTTATTTCGTCGCAATCGTAATGTTACCACCTGCTTTAAACAGCTCATCATGCGATACGAAGTAGCCGTTATTGGTTTTACCGTTAACCTTGATTGATGTAATGGCCCTCCCCTTACCCGGTTTGCTTATGGTAATGGTTTTGCCGCTGCTGGTGCGCCACTTAACCTCGTCAAACAATGGCGCCGTCACGATGTAGTTTGAATCGGTAGCAGAGAACGGGTATAAGCCTATGGCACTAAAAACATACCATGCCGACATCTCGCCCGCGTCGTCCATACCGGCCAGTTGACGGTTACCTTCGGTAATACCGTAAAGATTGTTTAGAATGTTGTCCAGCACCTTCTGCGTCTTCTCAGGCTTGCCTATAAAGGTATAAGCAAACGGCGCCTCATGATCGGGCTGGTTGCCCTGGCAGTACTGGCCGATGAAGGTCTCAATATTACGGGCAATATACTTAGGGTTCCAAGGCACACTGAATAATGAATCGAGCTTCCCTTCAAACTTCTTGGGGCCGCCATATAGCGCTATCAAGCCCGGCATATCATGCGGTACGAAGAACGACACCTGCCAGGCATTAGCCTCGCGGAACATATACTCATAATAAGGATATTGTGGGTCAAAATTCTTGATAAAGCTACCATCCTCCAGCTTACCACGCATAAAGTTAGTCGATTGGTCGAACACGTTCTTATAGTTTTTAGAGCGTGCCATCAGGATCTTGTAATTCGCATCGTCCCCTAGTTTTTTAGCTAGTTGTGCTACCGAGTAGTCGTCATAGGCATACTCTAAGGTCTTCGATACGCCGGCGGTGCCTTTAGTCTCCACTTTAGGCGTGGCTATGTCCGGATCAGGGATGTAACCTTTCTCTAGATATGGCGCAAGGAACTGCCTGCCACCACGCCCGTTTGTTGAAGGTACATTAGCGTTATGCAGCAGGAGCTGGTAGGTACCCTTAACATCAAAGTTATCGATACCCCTCAGGTAGGCTCCTACAATAGACGAAGCACCATGGTCGCCGTGGAAAAAAGTAGGGATATAACCGGTCTTGTCGCCTACATCTTTCATTGATTTGATCACATCGAGCGTAACATCCGGTGTTATCAGGCCCAATAACACATCCTTATTACGATACGTATCCCAAAGCGATGGCTCTGTATAGTATCTAAAAGCCGCCTTCTCAGTCTGACGACGCGCATTGCGGTATTCACCATTCACATCACTCCGCAAAGCAGGCCAAAGGAAAGAGCGGTAAAACGATGAGTAAAACATTTCTCGGTTGCGGGCCGTGCCGCCCTTAACATCGATAGATGATAAAAGGGTTTCCCAAGTTTTGTCAGCTGAGGCACGCACAGCATCGAAGGTCTTGCCTGCAAGCTCTGTCTCTAAGTTCTGCTTAGCGTTGGCAATGCTAACAAAAGACAAACCAATCTTCAACTCAACCGGGCCTGTGCTGCCATCGGCCAGGTGTATAATTGCGTTTCCGGTGCTCTGGCCCTCGTCCTTTTTATCAAGGCTGGCTATTTTGGTGTTGATAGTAGCATAAAAGTAAATACCCTCCCCACCCTGAAAGCCCTGCACCGCGTTGTCGCCATCTTGAGCTATACTCCAACTATTAGCGCGGCTCAGCGCTTTTGAGAGATCGAAAAGGATCTGGCGGTCCTTGTTATCTTTATACTCGTACTTGTGATAACCGCAACGCAGAGTTGAGGTTAGGCTAACCTTTACCCCATAATCATCTAAGTAAACCTGGTAAAAGCCTGGTGATGAGCTCTCGCTTTTATGTTGAAACCTAGAGCCAAACCTGGAGCCCGGTTTTGACATAGGCAAGATAGGGATATTACCTAAGTTCCAGTGACCTTTATTAGTGTGCGTGAATGATACAATGGATGAATCTTCGTACTCATATCCCGCCCCTGCTGGCTGGTACTTTGTCATAGGGCTAAGCTGCACCATAGCGTTAGGTAAAGAACTACCCGGAAAGGTTAAGCCAGACCAGGGGCGCCAATTGCGGGGCGCCTTGTAGCCTAAAACTTCGGGGTCGGCAACCGCCTCGGTGCCTACAAAGGTGTTAACTAATTTAGTATGCGCCGAGGTTTGCGCCTTGCTGGCAGTTGCTGCCAGTAAAACAACCGTAGCCGCACTTAAAATGGTTTTGATTGGGGTTCTCATCATCATATAATATTGGTGAATCAAATATATATAAACAGGCTACCCAAGGGTTAATGTGTTAATATTGTTACCTGCAAAGATGTTACGGTTTAACCAGTGGCCAACCGTTTTCCCAGTTAAGTTTATCAATGCCTAAACGCTCAAAAGTTGTGGTGTAAGAATGATAGGCCAAGTAATCATTACCATCAAACGTATGTACCGAATTATGACCACGGGCATAAACGGTTTTGTTTAAGCCAACATCACCTCCCCTAACTAAGGTACCTCCGCCTTTAGCCAAATCAACGCCATATTTATCCAGATAAGGGCCGGTAATCTTTTCCGATCGCCCTACCCTAATGTTATACGTGCTGTTAACGCCCGAGCAGCAGCTATCCCATGATATAAACAGGTAATAAAATGCGCCTTTCTTAAATATGTATGGAGCTTCTAACGCGCCGTTGCCTGGTTCGGCATCTTTATATTTAAAATCGCGCGGTCGGGCGGCTATGGTGTACCATTCTTGTGGTTCGGCCGGCGTCTTAAAGTCGGGGTTAAGCTTAACCAGCTTCAGGCCATTCCAGTGCGAACCAAAGCTCAGTCAACCAGTGCCATTTTCGTCAACTGCCAGGTTAGGGTCAATGGCGTTCCAATCATCTCTACCCGTTACCGATTGCAGCACCATGCCGCCATCTTCCCATTGATAGTCTTTGGAGTTGGGGTCGAGGGTTTTGTTGGTAGCAACGCCAACTATAGAGGTGTTTTTGCCAAATATAGATGTCGCGTAATACAAATACCATAAGCCATTATGAAAGCTCAGATCGGGCGCCCAAAAGCCTAATCCCTTAAAACTTGGCAGTTTTTGCACTACCCATAATGGCGCTACGCTAAATACTGACGGTTCTTTCGTCCAGCTTTTCATGTCTTTAGATGACCATACTTGTATGCCGCCCCCGGTAAAATAACAGTAAAAGGTATCGCCCTCTTTAGCCAGGCATGGGTCGCGCACACCAGGATCAGTAGTGATATCGCCAACTTGAAAACGGCCCCTGGCCCCGCCATTTGCATTGCTGTTAGGTTGCTGCGCAAGCGCATTGATGGCACAAGCAAGCAATAGAGTAATGATAAGTTTAGCTTTCATATCAACGAAAAAATAAAATCCGTATATGGTTTATAAAAGTTAGCGATGCGCTAAATATTAGGTTAATTATAGTATTACTGGTAATTATAGATAAATTTAGCTGTAATATTTACAATACCTAATGCAAATCTATTTTCATGAACAAAGCAATATTATTATTTGCCACAATCGGGATATCACTATGTTTTATCGTAGCGGATAGTAAGGCTCAAAAAAGAGTTACGCCTGTAGTGAAAGACGTTTTATCGCCTGCGCAAAACATATCGCTGTCGGGCTATCTAGCCGAGAAACTAAGCGGTGACCTAAATAACCGGATACTGGCACAGGATGCAGACCGTTTGATAGATGCTTTTAAACCCGAGAAACGTACCGAAACCCGCTTGTGGCAAACGGAGTTTTGGGGTAAATGGTTTACATCGGCCGTATTGGCCTATAAATATCAACCCAGCGAGAGATTGAAATTAGTGCTAGACCACGCAGTTACGGGCTTGCTTGCGCAACAGTCACCTGATGGCTACATCGGCAATTACGCTCCAAACCACCGCCTTGAAGAATGGGACATCTGGGGACGCAAGTACTGCATGTTAGGGTTGCTGGCTTATTATAGTGTCACCAAAGACAAAAAAAGCCTTACAGGCGCTATGCGTGTAGCTGATAATTTGATGGATGACCTGAAAAAGCAGGACGGAATCATCGTAACTAAAGGCAATTATCGCGGTATGGCAGCAGCATCTGTGTTAGAGCCGATATGCCTATTATATAATCAAACCAGCAATAAAAAATATCTGGACTTTGCCTTAGAAATCGTCCGCCAATGGGAAACACCCGAAGGCCCGCAACTTATCAGCAAAGCCAATACAAACGTAGGGCAGCGTTTTGAAAAACCTAAAAACTGGTACAGCCCGGAGCAGGGACAGAAGGCCTATGAAATGATGTCGTGTTATGAGGGATTGCTCGAACTTTACCGCATCACCGGAAATGAAACTTACAAAAAAGCGGTAATAGCTACATGGACAAATATCAAGGAAACAGAGATAAATATAGCAGGCTCAGGCGCTTCGACAGAGATGTGGTTTAGCGGCAAGCCGATAGAGAACCTGCCTATTAACCATTATCAGGAAGTATGCGTTACCGTAACCTGGCTAAAACTAAGCAGCCAGTTATTGCGCTTAACAGGCGAAGCGAAGTATGCCGATGAGGCGGAGAAAACCTACTACAATGCACTATTGGGATCGTTAAGCAATAACGGGGCAACCTGGGCCAAATATACACCACTTAACGGCCAGCGCTTGCCCGGCAGCGAGCAATGTGGCATGGGGCTCAATTGTTGTGAAGCAAGTGGCCCGCGTGGATTGTTTCTTTATCCACTGCAAACGGTTATGGAACGTAAGGAAGGTGTACAGGTAAACTATTTTGCAGAAGGCACATTTAAATTTAAAACGCTTAAAGCACAGGTGGCCACATTAAAACAAACCACTACTTACCCCAGATCAGGTGTGATAGAGATGGTAATCGACATGCCGAAAGCTGAGAATTTTGAGATTTTTTTACGAATACCTCAATATAGCAAAGCAACCAAGCTAGCCGTAAATGGGCAAGTTATAAATGACGTACAGCGAGGCAGCTACGCTAAAATAAGCCGGGTTTGGAAAACTGGCGATAAAATAACGCTTGAATTAGACATGCGTGGCCACGTAGTTAACACGGGGAGCACCGCAGCCAGCGCGGCTATAATTAGGGGACCGATAGTGTTGGCGCGCGATAGCCGATTTGCTGGCGCAGCTATTACTACGATGATGAAACCTTATGCGGATAAAGATGGCTACATCAATTTAACGGAGGTTAAAAATACAACCGGGGATAATATCTTGATGTTATACAGAGCCACTTTTGTGCCTGAGGCGTATACAGAAAAAGGTGCGGCAGGCGCAAAGTTAATTTTATGCGACTATGCATCAGCGGGTAATGGTAAACTAAGTTCATCGTTTCAGGTGTGGATGCCACAACTTATAAAACCGGCGGAGAAATAATCTAAACGAAAAACCCTCTGAACTTTCAATTCAGAGGGTTTTGATACTTGGTATCGCTTTGTTGTCGGGATGGCAGGATGCATCCAAAACGCTCTAATGCATTCATTATCAAATACTTTGATTACACCTTGTAGACGAGGGTGTGATTTAGGGCATTTTCTGAAACTTCTAAGGAACTATTGCGCAATTGCTGGCTTTTTATTTGCTGTCAATGCTTATCAAAAATACTGATAAAAAAAGGTTTTATAGTAATCCATTTTTAAATATTATTCGACGGTTGTTCAATCAAAATAAATCTACATTAATCAACTCTTGCATAATTGTTTCTTAATTTTAGATTTGATCTAAACCCGTTTCAAAATCAGCATTCAAATCGAAATACTGAACATCATATAAGGCTTCTATTTTATAGGATATGGTTTTAGGGATATGGTCTTCGCTAATTTGATCATCTAAGCTTGCAAAAGTTTCGAACTTGTTATTGATGGATATATCATTAAACGTTTGAATAAAGATATTGATATTGGTAAGAAGCTTCACAATTTGATTTACTTCAATGGATTGGCTCAGATAAGGATAAAAGACATGTATCTTGTTGCTAAACTCAATTGCTTGCTTTTCAATTAGTCTACGATAACTTAAAGAGTTAATTCGATCTATACGTTGATATTCCGGGGATGTTGACCACCTGATTCCGTGGCAAAGTGACCATGCAATTAGCTGGCGAACGATAGCAGCGAGAGCTGTAAAAGTGTTTTCA
>NZ_JBHUON010000044.1:0-4357 GCF_042686155.1 Mucilaginibacter antarcticus
CCTTCGCTTAAATGATCCTCAATGATCTTTTCTTCTTTAATTTTGTTCATCGTTTACACTTTAATGTGTAAACCTATTTCAGGACAAGTCAAATTGATAATGAGCGTGTCTAAAAATCGTTAAAATTGGCATAAAATGACACAAAAGGCGCTGACAATATGCTGTCACCACTTGGGGTTTAGCTTTGGTGTATCTTTGAATGATCCTGCGGCGGATGGTGAGCGTCGGGAGGTGGTGGGGAAACTTCGGTTACCTGCGGCTTCCTCTTCACAATATACCAATAGGCCAGTGCCGGGAACGCAACATACTGCACCAGCATAACAATAGTGTTTTCGTAAGCGTTAAACAGTTCGCCGCGTTTTAAGATCAGTAATTGGTTGCCTATAGGGCCTTGCGAGAAGATCACGGTGTTAATAAAGTTCCAGCCGAAATGCAGGGCTATGGGCAGGTATAAGGATTTGGTTTTGGCATAGGCCAGGGCAAATATGTAGCCCATTGCCCCGGTGACGATAAAGATGAAAGCCATTTGCACCGGATTACCGAAAGCATTCATAGAGAACCAATGGTACGCGCCGAAACAAATTGCCGACAACCAGCAGGCTCCGCGCACCCCAATTTTATTGATGGCGATATATAACAACGCCGCCCTGAATATCAACTCCTCGTATAATACCGATTGCATTGTCCACCAGGTACCGTCCAAGAACCTGGCCGGCGTAAACGATGGGTTTAACGACCAAACCGAGCCCGAAAAGATGGTTTGCAGATACCAGTTAAAGCACGCCATACCGGCAGCTATACCAAAGCCTGCTAATAAATGTACTCCCCGGCGTGGTGTCGGGGTTAAACCTAATACGCCCAGGCCCTTCGTTTCAATTAAGATTAACAATAGCCAGTTGATGGCAATTTCGACCAGTAGTCCGTCGCTTAAAAAGAACCCGACGGCTGCTATCAGCAGGGGAGGGCAAAGCCTGTACAGTAAGGGGTACTTTGTGATCATGATTTTAGGGTTTACAAAGCAAGATAGCAATTATGCGCTATTTAGCAGCATGCCGCTGCCCGTGTCCACGCTTGTAAATATTGACGTAATGATATTAAAATACTTATTTTTACTCCCAGAAAATTTATGAGCAATATGAAATATACCGCATCCCGTTTATCCGAAGGGAACAAGCTTTTCCCGGCAGAGATCATGATTGAAAAAACCGGACTTACCATCAAAATCCCCGGGCTTTTTAGCGGCGATGAAACCTCTGTGGCTTACAGCAGTATCTCGGCCGTAGAGATTGATACGCCGCTTATCGGGTTTTCTACTATTCGTTTTTTCCATAATGGCAACAAGGTAGAGGCACACGGTTTCTCAAAAAGCGACGTGAAAGAAATTAAAGCCGCTGTCGAAAATGCCCGCAATCAGTAATATTTGCGGTAGCCATTAGCTATTTATAAACACGGTCAATATAACCGCCCGATTTGCAAGCTTCAAACAGCGTGAGGTGCTTGTGGCCCTTACATGTTAAACACGTTCCAACGGTGCCCGTCGGGGTCTGCAAAGTCGAAACCGTAATAGCCCGGGCCAAATGCGGTTGGTTGGGTTAGCAGGGTGCCGCCCGCTTGGCTCACCTCGGTTGCCCAGGCGTCGGCTTCTGCGCGGCTGTCGGCCCACAGGGTAAACATCACTTCGTTATTACCGGTCAGGTTAGGCGTAGCATCTTTTGCGACGTCCTTAAAATGCTGATACGAGAAAATGTTGACCACAAAGCCGCTCTCGCCAATTTTAAAGCTGCACAGCTCATTGCTTTTACTGTCCCCCTCGTTTGATGTAAAACCTATGGCGGTATAAAACTCGCGGGTACGTGCTACGTCTTTAACGGCCAAATTGGCCCAGATCTGTTTTGGTTTCATGGTGTGGGTGTTTGTAATAAAGATACAAATGTATAGGGATGCTTGTTTAATTTATTAGCCTTACGTTTACGCACCCCCTTGTCATTGCGAACGAGGTACGAGTGTGGCAATCGCACCGAGCTTCGTTACTTAGCACCTCGTTGGCCTTTACGCGCCTGGCTTGCCTCCGCTCTTGGCCGCGGAATAGCCAGATACTTTTGTCTTGATAGGAGACTATATACGTTAGACCATGATGGGGAATTAGAAATAAGTATAGAATCCAAACGGCGCCTGATGTTTGGCTCTGACAGGTTTTTTAGAAAGTATTTTATATTCAGATTTTAGTCTTTCAAAATCCAGCTTTAAGCTATCAAACTTTCGTTTTTCAAGTTCAAATTCGTTAAATAGTTTAGAAAGTTTTTCAAGTTCTTGACTTGTTTCCATCTTGAGGTGATTATCTTCTATTAGATAAATAACCTCAAAACTCATGCCTATGAGAATAACCTCGCTTGTTATTTTTTCTTTTGGCCGTTGTTTGTGTTATCACCAACAACTTTGCGGTGGGTGTTTGCGTAATTCTTTATACAGATACTTGTGGTGATAACACCAACAAGGGCGGTGGGCAAAATTACCGCTTAGGTGGAATTAAAGGCAAATGTCACAAAACACGTCCCTGCGCTCTTTTTTCACGCCTCTTCACTACCATCTACATGTCATTGCGAGGTACGAAGCAATCTCTACTTAGGACATTCAATACGAATGATTATTAACAAACCCGACATGCGTGCGCCAGCATGGGCCAAGCGTAGGGAATAACTTATTATATCTTTCAATTGTTATTATTTATATTTGAGAAAGCCAATATCACATTAATGAATAACCTAAATAATTTGCATAGTGCTGATGGAAGCATCCTAGGCTTTCTTTATCAGATAGAACGTGCCCTTATGTGGTTGAGTACTAGTTCCTCAGAAACAGAAGTTGGTGTTGAGGTAGATGATGACATCACGGTGAAATTAATTGAAGGACAAGACATCACAAATATATACGAGCAGGCAAAACATAGTCAAACAACTAAAGTACCGTTTAGTAATAGCAGCGTCGATCTTTGGAAGACATTAAGCATTTGGGTTGAAGCCATTCAATCTGGACGTTTGAAAGTAGAAAACGCAATTTTTTCATTGTTGACTAATAAAAAGATGCCTCAGGATCGATTAGCTATTACTCTATCTAATGCCAAAGCAAAGGATAAAGTCGTTATGGCTACGGTATTGACCGATCTAAAGACAAGAGCATCTAAACTGCCAAAGTCCATGGAAGATTTCGCCACAATCATTCTTAACTGTCCTGATGCCGTCTTGGAAAAGATAATTGACAAAATAACTGTTCTTGACAATACTTTTACTCATAATTCAACAGAACTGAAAAAAAAATTGAAAGATAACTTAAGTGCTTCAGAAGATTTACCATTCAATTATATCTATCGTAGCCTTTTTGGATTTGTCAGTGAAACACTAATCGATAAGTGGCGAAATAGAGAACCAGGTTGGATTAGTGTTAAGGCATTTAATCAACAATACAGTCAATTAGTTGCAGACTTCAAAAAAAAATCTTTTTATGAACAAACAGTCGATTCTTTACCGATAGACCTGCAGGATGTAGAGAATAATAAAGGTAAAGTGTATGTTGAACAACTCCACAAAATTGGATGTGATGAAGAAGAAGTTATCGAAGCAATTCACGATTTTATCCGAGCAGCTTCAGAGCGCAGTCGATTAGCGGAAGATGGTGAAATTTCCAAACAAAAATTTGAACTTTATTATGACGATCTCCTAAATTATTGGAAGAGTATTTCGAAACCTAAATTTAGGTTTGCCCAAAAAGGAGCTTTTGCTCAAGTTGGATATGAGGTTTATTACACTTGTATTGCTTACAAAGGAAAAATAAATAATTATGAGCCAGAACAGGGTTATACTCATAAAGGGACTTACCATTATTTATCCGATCAAATTAAATTAGGTTGGCATCCGGAATGGGAATCAATTAAAAAGAAAAAGAAAAATGATAAATGAGTTCGAAATTTTTCAAAATAAGGCGATTGGCGCACATATAATTTGGGAATTTTCGAAGAATTACCAAATGCATCATCGTGAAAAGGCCTCGCCTTCTCTAGTCGAAGTTATGCCGGTTTTGCCCCTTTGTTTAAATAAAAGAGTTGTAAGTGGTATCAAAGAAAGGAATTTTAAAGGGGGGAGCTTATTAAGGGCAATTGACGAAAATAAGGACCTCTTTTCTGGGCTACAAGAACGGATGGAGGATATGGCCCCGTTAACATTACAGTCAATTTATATAGGCGCTATATCAGGATTAATTACTTATGATTGATATTCCGGGGATGTTGACCACCTGATTCCGTGGCAAAGTGACCATGCAATTAGCTGGCGAACGATAGCAGCGAGAGCTGTAAAAGTGTTTT
>NZ_JBHUON010000045.1:0-2051 GCF_042686155.1 Mucilaginibacter antarcticus
TTGATATTCCGGGGATGTTGACCACCTGATTCCGTGGCAAAGTGACCATGCAATTAGCTGGCGAACGATAGCAGCGAGAGCTGTAAAAACGTTTTCAAAGTTAGTTATTAAAAGTGGTTATTGGTAACTGACCTCTTTATCATCAGTTCTTCGTTTCTTTCTCATTGATTCCCCCTTCAGTTCGATACGGTGCGCACTATGTACGATCCGGTCCAGTATAGCATCAGCAATTGTCTTTTCACCGATCACATCATACCATTTACTTACAGGTAGCTGAGATGTAATGATCAGCGAGGTCTTTCCATGCCGGTCTTCAATGATCTCCATTAGCGCAGCCCTGCTTTGCGCATCAAAAGGCTGTATACCGAAGTCATCCAATATCAGTAGTTCTTGCCGCTCGATCTTCGCAACCTCTTTGAGATACGAACCATCGGCCTTCGCCATTTTGAGCTTGGAGAATAACTTAGGTGTACTGGCATAAAAGACCCTGTAGCCCAGTGTGCAGGCCTGATATCCGATAGCAGAAGCGATATAGCTTTTACCGATGCCTGTGCTGCCGGTGATCAGCAGGTTCTCATTACGCTCAATGAACGTACAGTCCGCCAGGCGCATGATCTGGTTGCGATCAATGCTCCGGTCGGCATGATAGTGAACATCCTCTACAGAGGCTTTGTAGCGGAACTTGGCGTAATAGATCTGCCGCTCGATACGCCTGTTATGGCGGTCATCCCACTCTGCATCCACCAGGTGCGCCAGTAGCTCATCTGCTGTATAATCCTCTGTTTTACCTGTTTCCAGGGTGCTTTGAAAAGCATGGTACATGCCGAAGAACTTGAGCTTCCGCATTTTGTCTAACGTGTTTGTGTTCATTCCATTGGTTATTTAAAAGGTTATTTGTAATAGTCTTCGCCTCTGATATTATCATGGCTGGGCATAGGCAGTTCATCTGCGAACAAGCTTTCCTCATACTGATCCATCTTCTTTTCCAGGATCATATGAATGGTCTTGTAGTTATAAACGCCATAGTGAAGCCCTCTTCTGCAGGCCATGATCAGGCGTTCATTACCCACTTTTCGGGAGAAGCCAAGGATGCCCAGGCAGGACTTATAAGCCTGCTCGGGGTGTTGTTTACGGTCGAATATATTATGGATATAAAGCCTGACATCCTCGTGTATGGATGAGGCCCAGCCCAGGAACTTATCTTTTGACCAGTCGGCCACGAACTGATGAGTGGAAGCCAGATGGTCTTTCTCGGTTGTATAAAGATATAGCCCCCTTGTGCGTTTATGTATGGCAATACGCTCATAATGATAAAAGGCTTCCACCGAAGAACTGGAATATAGCAGCTTGATCTTCCTGCCGATAAACCGATAAGGGACGCTGTAATAATGTTTATCCGGTCCAAGGCATACATAGCCGTTCTTCATCACGGTAGCATGGAACTGCTTTTTAAGCTCGTAACGCAGAACAGGTAAAGGGTTGAGCACCTCCCGCTCTATCTCATCGAACTGCTGCCTTCGGCTATAGTTCCTGCCTTGCAGGAACCGGTTGTTGTGCTCTTCGAGCACCACTCTTATGGCTTCATTCAGATCCTTTAACGAATGGTAAACTACTTTTCTTAAGGGGGCATAGATCCGGGTATACATGATCTTGACCGCACCTTCTACCAATGCTTTATCGCGAGGGCGGAACGCCCGGGCTGGTAGTATGGTGGTACCGTAATGATCTGCAAAGTCAGCGAATGTTTCGTTTAACGTGGGTTCAAAACGGCTGCTTTTGGTCACGGCAGCTTTCAGGTTATCCGGTACAATGGCATCAGGAACGCCACCAATATAATGCAGCGTATTCTCACAGGCCGTAATAAAGTCCTCCTTTTGCTGGCTGCCTATCGCTTCTACATAAGTAAGCTGGCTAGCTCCGAGTATCGCTACAAATACCTCAACGGTAATGATCTCGCCGGTCTCCTTATCGGTAATGCTAAGCTTTTGCCCTGCAAAGTCCACATACAGCTTATCACCTGCTTTGTGATCCATATGCATGGTCGGGTTGAC
>NZ_JBHUON010000046.1:0-1736 GCF_042686155.1 Mucilaginibacter antarcticus
GAGGACACTGAAAAAGTAATTCAATAAAACGTATTACGAGAAGCGATCAAGAGAAAAGGTAACTTTTACTTGGTCGTTTTTTTGTTCAGATTTATTTTGTGTAAGTGATTTACTGGGGATGATACGAGTCTATAGGCCTTTGGGGAGTGCAAAAAACGGCTAAAGACCTCTTCTTATTGTTTTTTTAGGCGATCAGCTTGATGATCCTTTTCAGATTGACTGTAAAGATGGCTAAAGCACCCTGCATCTGCATATTTTCGATACCATAGGCTATTGCACGGTCATAGCCATGAACGTTTTTTAGTTCACTGTTCTTGGCTTCGATCTTATACCTGTGTTTGATGCTTTCCTTATATTCTGTCGTTTCCTGAAAAGCCATCTGCTGTTGGTGCAGGTCTGACTTGATGGTAACAGAATAGGTTTTAGTTCTTGCCCCGGACTTGTAGCACCCCTCCTTTAATGGACATACTTTGCATTTTTCAACATCAAAGTAATAAGTGTTTGCCTGATTTTTCCCTCTGTTTTTCTTTCCGTGTCGAGCCCTTCGGATAGCCAGATGCCCGGCCGGGCAAACGAACATATCAGCGTCTTTGTTATAATCGAACTTATCTTCTTCTTTTCTGAATCCCTGGGTGATGGTAGGGTTCAGTTTGGCTACCACCTTAATATCTTGTCCGTTCATTAATGCAAGGTTCTCTTTTCCTGAATAAGCCGAATCGCCGATGACAGTTTCTACTTCAATGCCATTTTGCTGGCTAATCTCCAACAGTTTGGGAAGCTCCGGGCCATCCCCCTTTTCGCCCGATGTGATAACCGCTGCTGTGATGATGCGCTCCTCTGTCATCGCCAAGTGGGTCTTGTAACCAAAGAATGAGCTGTCAGCTGATTTATGACCGGTTTTGGCATCCCTGTCTTTGGATATTGTATAGTGCTCCTGCGTATCCGCTACCGTTTCTTTCAGCAGGTTTAGTTTTTCTTTTACCGAAGGTATCTGGCTTAACGTTTGATCAGCTTCGATGTGCTTTTCCAGTGCGCGGCAATAAGCCAGTTCCTTTTCCAGTTCGTCTGTACTGTTCTTTTCAGGCATGCCGGCCTTCATGTCTTCATCGATAGCATATACCGCTTTGCGGAGCAGTTTCGAGCGTTCCCGCAATACTTCCAATGCTGAATATGGGTTTGACCGTGACAGGGAATGCGTAGCATCAACAATGATGGACTTTGAACGGATGATCCCTTTTTCAATAGCGATAGCGACCGTTTTACCAATGAGCAGGTTTAAAAGATCGTTATCCTTCAACCGCAGCTTTCTGAACTTTGTTAATGAACTCGGATCGATAACTTCTTCTTCCGGCGACATATCAAGAAAATATTTGAAAGACATATCATACTGCGAACGCTCAACCACATCAACGTCTGAAACCGTATAAATCGTTTTCAACAACAGGTACTTGAACATCCGTACAGGACTTTCTGCTGCCCGGCCGTTAGTAATACTGTATTTGCTGACCAGTTCCTCATAAATAAAGGTAAAATCTACCAGGTCATTGATCTTCCGCAGAAGATTGTCTTTAGGAACGATCAGGTCGTATAAACCTGAAAATGCACTGAACCGCATCTTTTGTTGTTGTAAAAGCATCTTTTAGTATCTTTCTTTTGACACTTTAAGATACAAAAAAGGCGTAGAAAAATTTCTTCTTCTACGCCTTTTTTCACTATTGGACTTTTTCAGTGCCCTC
>NZ_JBHUON010000047.1:0-1636 GCF_042686155.1 Mucilaginibacter antarcticus
TGTAACTATTCAGGTTAAAATTGGTTAAAACAATTAAAAACAGGGTTATCAACAAATTTGGCTTAGGATTTCGAAAATTAAGAGGTTGTCCACAAAGCCGGTTGGTAAGAACTGTCTTTTTGTTGATATGCTTTTGCTGTAAAATGCACTACTAAGAATGTTTATCTTGATATTTACGTAAGCGTAAAAACAAAAACATTGTCTAAGGACGACATCATAAAAGCACTTGCGGAACTTAATGAAAAGCAGGCCGGACAGATCTCGGCTTTATTGGTTCATGCAGGTAACCTTGAATTGATCATAGAAAAGCAGGCAGGCCAAATATCAACGCTAACATTGCGTGTAGATGATTTGGAAACTGAATTGTCTGTTTACAAGAACCGGAAGAATAGTAATAATTCCCATACTCCGCCTTCTGTGGATTTGGGAAAGCCCAAACGCAATCAAAGCTTAAGGGAGAAAAGCGGTAAAAAAGCAGGCGGGCAACCAGGGCATGAGGGCTCAACGTTAGCGTTCTGGGCTGCTGCTGATGAAATCATTATCCATGTCCCACAATATTGCCATCGTTGTGGTGATGACTTAACTCAAGTGCCCGCCATAGCGTTAAGTAAACGTCAGGTAATAGATATTCCTAAACCTGTAGCTATTTGTACTGAGCATCAAATATTCTCAAAAGCCTGTTCCTGCGGCCACATTACTAAATGTGAATTCCCTATAAATGTAAACGCCAATATTCAGTATGGCTGTCATATTGAAGCATTAACGGCCTATCTGAATGTGCGTCAATATATGCCATTTGGACGGATACAAGAGTTTTACAGCAAGGTAATGGGCCTGGAAATAAGCCAGGGGGGGATTGTAGGTTTATTGCAACGCTTTACTGCAAAGGCTTTGCCGATGTACCAGGAAATAAAAAACAGGATTGAAAAATCCACCTGCCTGGGAACCGATGAAACGGGTGCAAAGATAAATGGCAAAACCCATTGGTTCTGGACCTGGCAGAATAACGCATTAACTTTTATTGTACAATCGCAAAGCAGGGGATATAAAACCATTCAGAAAACATTCCCGGAGGGCTTGCCTGATGTAGTGCTGGTACATGACCGCTGGGCTCCGCACTTCAGGTGTGAAGCTGTCCATCATCAAATCTGCCTGGCTCATTTGTTTAGGGACTTGAATTATATCGTTCAAGTACACGCGAGCGATTGGGCCGGATCTTTAAAATTATTACTTAAACGGGCAATTGCATTAAACAATGAAGCCGGTTATGATCCGGCGGGTGCCGGATCGGACAACATGACAAGGTGTGAGTTAGCGGATTCTATTGCCAATTTACTCGGGCATAAATTGCCTGATAAGGACAAATTAGCCATTAAACTGCAAAAAAAACTGCGCAAAATCAGCCACTATATACTTTGCTTTTTATACTACAACGATGTGCCACCGGATAACAACGGCTCCGAAAGGGCCATTAGAAACATCAAAGTCAAACAAAAAATATCTGGTGGCTTTCGGTCTATAGATGGTGCTGATGGCTTTGCTGTGCTGCGATCTGTTATCGATACAACTATTAAATCTGGAAATGATGTCTTTTATGCTCTTTCTTTAATCGCTAACTTAGGTGCTGAATAGTTAC
>NZ_JBHUON010000048.1:0-1552 GCF_042686155.1 Mucilaginibacter antarcticus
CCTTTACCGAACTCCATAATTGTGGCTGAGATTTTAGTGTTGGGAAGTGAGTATTTTGACATCGCTGACTAACCTGTTTTGATTGTATTTTTGTCCGCGAATCTCTCTTTCCAGACTCTTGGCGTCAGGTCGAGTACGTCTTTGGCCGGATGCAGTGCTACACGCTGCAATACATCCACGAGGTAATGGTAGGGATTGACGCCTTGCAGGCGGCAAGTCACCATCAGGCTTTGTAGTATACCCAGTTGCTCAGCCCCAAGTTCAGACCAGCAGAACAAATAGTTTTTTCTGCCCATGGGAATAACCCGCAGTGCCCGTTCCAGATGATTGGTATCCAGGGGTAACGCCGGGTTACTCAGGAACACCTTGAGTTGGCTCTCCCGCTCAGCGGTGTAATGAAGCGCCTTGGCCAAGGGGGATTTGGGTAGTAAATCAGTGCGCTGGCGTTGTTGGTAGACCCACCGGAAGAACTCAGTGACTAAGGGTTCGCTGTGTTGTTGGCGGTAGGTATGGATATCAGCCAGGTCTGATTGCTTATCCCGGATGTGTTTTTCATGCCGGTAGAGCGTGGCGATGATATCCAATGCCTGTTGTGCGGTGTGCGGCTCACTGTCGAGGGCTTTTTCAAAGCCTCTGCGCATGTGTACCCAACAGGCAGCGTGCACTATCTTTTGTTCGTGTTGGTTTATCTGCTCAACCGTTTTGGTGTAAGCGGCATAGCCGTCGGTCAGCAAGGTACCGGTAAAGTCCTGCAACTGTGCTTTGGCATGCAACATGCCCCGGCTGTGACTCCAGGTAAACGCCACCTCATCACTGTCACCGTACATCGGCCAGAAGTAGGTTTGTTTCATTTGCCCCGGTTTTCGGCCAGCCCCTTTGGTACGCCCGGCTTTAATGGGCACTTCATCCATCATCAGGATTTTGCTTTGCAGAATGTGCTGCCACTGGGCCTTGGCGATGGGCCGAAGCAGCTCAATGCCTTGTTGTATCCAATTGATTAGGGTAGCCCGACTAAGGGTAATGCCGCTATCGAGCATCCGTTGATGTTGCCGGTGAAGTGGTAAGTGATACACCGCTTTATCCACCATCAGCCCAGCGAGTAGTGAGACATCGCAGTAACAGCCTTCCAGTACATTGATGGGGGCTGGGGTATCCTTAAGGGTTTGCGTGGTTTTATGACGCACGACCTGACGACGATACACCAGTACCACATAACTGCCGGGCTGTTGTGCTAAGCGACGGGTTTCTTTGATATCCACGACATCATACTGGTCGGCATCCGCCCCCTGTAACTCAGGCGCAGGCACATCAATAATCAGCTGAGGCACCGTCTCATCAAAACGCAGGCCTTCATCATTCACATCCGAGTCGCGACGTTGCTTTTGTGAGGAACGGGTATGGGCCTTCACCGGTTTTTTATCTGCCGGTAAGGCGTGTGTCTCACCCTCATCAAACAAACTGCTCTGCGCCGGATTATCCACTAACACTTTTTCAGACTTACGCCCGAACAACTGGCGTTTAAGCCAGACCAGTTGATGGTTGAGTTGCGCAA
>NZ_JBHUON010000049.1:0-1377 GCF_042686155.1 Mucilaginibacter antarcticus
ACAAACAAAAGATTATAGCTGAATACTTGCTTGGGGGTACAAGTACCCGTAAATTAGCTATCAAATATGGCTACGGCCATGTCACGATATCCAGATGGGTTATGGCACATGAAAGGTATGTTGATAAGAAAGGATTAAGGTTTTCCAAAGCTGTGATGGAACCGGACGGGCCCTTGCCCACCGATATTCATGAACTTCAGGAAGCGCTGCGTATCTCCCGGCTTAAGGTCGAGTTACTGGAAGCGATGATAGATATATCAGATGAACAGTTTGGCACTGACATCAGAAAAAAAGCTGGCACCAGGCAGTCATGAGGGTGGAGCAAAGCAGTGGAGTTAGTTTATCCCTGCTATGTTTACTGTCTGGTCATAGCCGTCAGGCTTACTATAAACGTCGTTTTCAGGCCGAACGAAAGCCAATAAAGGAAGAAGTTATTGTTCAGCAAGTGCTCAAACACCGTCAATTGCAACCCCGCATGGGTGGCCGTAAACTCTATTTATCAACAAAAGGCTTCATTAGGCAGCATGATATGAAGTTAGGCAGGGATGCATTTTTTAGGGTGCTTGGTAAATACAATTTACTGAACAAAAGGCGCAGGCATAAAGTGCGCACTACTAACGCTGATCATTGGATGAAAAAACATCCTAATCTAATTAAGGACAAAGTTCCTGTAGCTTCAGATCAGCTATGGGTGAGCGATATAACTTATTTGGAGTTAACTCACGGGCATGCTTTTTTAAGCCTGGTGACGGATGCTTACAGCCGTAAGATAGTAGGTTTCCATTTAAGTAAAAGCCTTGCAGCTGAAGGTACCGTGCAAGCACTTAAAATGGCTATTGGAGGCCGCAGGGAGATACCCGGACTTATTCATCATTCAGACCGGGGCTGCCAATATTGTTGCAGTGATTATATAGGGGAACTTACCAGGCGTAAGATCAGTATCAGTATGACCGAGAGCGGCGATCCCAGGGATAATGCTATAGCAGAGCGGGTAAACGGAATACTTAAAATGGAATTACTACAACCTGTTTACGCTGATCTGGAGCGTGCCAGGGAAGCCATTACAGCGGCAATAAATACTTATAACTATATCAGACTGCACAGCAGTATATCGTTTCTGCCACCAGCGCTGGTACACGGCAGAGATCTGAACGTAAAACGCCGGTGGAAAAATTATTACCGGACAGCAAAGCCCGACATAGTACAACAGAGTTATTCACAAAAAGAAATATCCTTTAAAAGAAAAAAAGAAGCAAAAAAAGAAAAACCGCATCAGGATGTGGACAACGCTACGCGTTCCCAACATCCTGACACGACAAACAAACAATAATTAATAACTTTATAAAAATAACTGTCAACCTTTTTCAGGACGGGTCA
>NZ_JBHUON010000050.1:0-1256 GCF_042686155.1 Mucilaginibacter antarcticus
CACGAATGGTCGGAAGAAATTCCGACCATTTTTATGTTTTGAAAAACAAACCCGGGTCTCCGCCGCATTGCACAACGATCAGGGCTATAGCGAGGTTTCTTACTTCCATCGCAAAGCGCCTTTTAGCTGTTTTGTAACCGATATTGTTAGCTTTTTTATACATAAGCACCATCATGGCGACGATAAGCGTCATGTACAATATCACCTGTATTCCAT
This sequence comes from Mucilaginibacter antarcticus, assembly GCF_042686155.1. Taxonomy (NCBI): domain Bacteria; kingdom Pseudomonadati; phylum Bacteroidota; class Sphingobacteriia; order Sphingobacteriales; family Sphingobacteriaceae; genus Mucilaginibacter; species Mucilaginibacter antarcticus. Next base: position 217 of record NZ_JBHUON010000050.1, read on the forward strand.
TCTTGTTAAGTGAAACCAGGTGGCTTACGTTAAGTTCCTGCTTTAAAAAGCGGAAGAATACCTCTATATCCCAACGCCTTCTGTATGCCTGTGCAATTTCTTTTGGAGAATGCTCGAAATCGTTGGTTAAGAACCAATATTCCTTACCTTCTTCAGTTTTACTTTCTACAACGATCAAGCGAAAATGACCATCGGTTAGTTCGTGTCTATAATGCTGATTTCCCTGCTTATTGTTAACCGGCGTACCTTTATATAGCTGTACCTTGCAATCCCTGATCAGTTTAGATTCGCCAAGGTCTGTATCCTGTCCTTCGGTAACTAACGATCCCAGTTCTACAAACTTCCTGTTTTCCTTTGCCCGGCAGATGAATGTCACCTGTCCGGCGCTAAAGGCCTGCATTGTCTTGGTTGATTGCAGGCCTCTGTCCATTACATAGATATTCTGGTGATCTCCCTCTTTTTTTACATGTTCCATGATAGCTTCGGGCAGTGCAATATCTTCACTGCCATAAGTCGGTTTGGTAAACACGTTGGAATGGCAGGGCAGAACGCCATCGAAAGCAATACTATATTTGACTGCTTTCTTGCCGCTTTTGTTATCGATCCCTTCCAAGAGCTTGCTGGTGGTCTCACTAACCATAGAACTGTCTACTCTGATCAGATTATACTTTTTCCTTTCCGTCAAAGCATATAGTTCGGCAAACTGCTCATAAATGCATTCATAGATCTGCTTAAAATAAGCAGGGTCGACTTTGGACAATCTTTCCGAGATGGAACTTCTGCGTACCGTTTCATCCTCATCAAGGTTAAACAATATCTTAAATACAGAATCATTGAAGGTATCCTCCAGTGTACGCTGACTGAGTTTTTCGTTATCCAGAATACCGTAGAGCAATAAATAAAACAGCTTATTACCATGCAGAACCTTCGCGTAATGGTCGATCCTGGTCGTTACAGACAAATTTGTTATTAGCGCCTCGGGAATGAAGCCTAAGAGCTGTTTTACATTGATGGTATGATCTTTAAATATGGCCATATCT
>NZ_JBHUON010000051.1:0-1119 GCF_042686155.1 Mucilaginibacter antarcticus
CATTGAAGTACGGTATATCTTATAGCCGTGCCTACCGAATAGTGAAATCTCATAAATCAATATTCAAAGAAAAGGCAGTTCAGGAATCACTACCTGAAGATGTAGCGATGTTAAAGGCGCTATTGCGCAAAGAGCGTTTAAAGAATGAGCTTTTAAACAATATTATAGATATAGCAGATAAGGAGCTGGGTGCTAACATCAGAAAAAAGTCTGGCACCAGGCAGTCGGAATAAGCATACAACGACACTCGCGGGGCTTACGCGAGTTATGCGGACTGCTTGGTTACAGCACACAAGCTTATTATCAATATAATCGTCAAACAGAGAAACGTGCATTCACACAGGAAGCACTCATACAGCAAATCATGGAGCATCGTCGTTTGCAGCCGCGAATAGGTACTAGAAAACTGTTAGCATTGATGCAACCAGAGATAGGCCGGGATGCTTTCTTTGAGTTGCTTAGGGATAACGGACTGCTGGTGCGCAGAACACGATATCGTGTTCGCACAACCTTTTCATCCCATCGCTTTAGGAAGTATCCTGATCTGGTCAGGGATATGGTAGCGGAACGCCCCGGTCAGCTTTGGGTGAGTGACATTACTTATATCCGTATTAAACAAGGCTTTGCTTATTTAAGCCTGGTAACGGATGCCTATAGCCGAAAGATCATTGGCTTTTCAGTGAGCCATGATCTTTCTACGGACAGTTGTTTGAAAGCTTTGAGGATGGCCTTAACAAGCCGGCTGAGCGGACAGCCACTGATACATCATTCAGACCGGGGTACACAATACTGCAGTCAGGATTATACCAGGCTGTTAAAAAGCAAAGGTATTGCTATCAGTATGACCCAAAGCGGAAACCCGCGTGATAATGCTATAGCTGAAAGAGTTAATGGAATACTTAAAATGGAATTGTTAAAGGAGAATTATGATAATATCAATATCGCTCACCAAAGCATTAAACAAGCCATTAGTATCTATAATAACTTAAGGCCTCACAGCAGTATCGATATGCTTACTCCAGAAATAGCTCACCGGATGACCGGAACAATCAAACGAAAATGGAAAAACTACTATCCTGAAAAAAATATTCAAACCGTAATTGTGTAAACCTATTTTAG
>NZ_JBHUON010000052.1:0-830 GCF_042686155.1 Mucilaginibacter antarcticus
GAAAACACTTTTACAGCTCTCGCTGCTATCGTTCGCCAGCTAATTGCATGGTCACTTTGCCACGGAATCAGGTGGTCAACATCCCCGGAATATCAAACATGTATGCTTTTTCTAAAATATCCGATAAAGAAAATGGAGATTGGGTATTAGCATATTTATGGGATAAATATTGTCACATTACCCCTGGTTATTCCGGCTTAATCTATAATATACAAAGAAATAAGGTATATATCGATATTGAAAAAGAGAAAATTATGCGCAAAATGTTTAAATCCTAAGATTTATAGAGTGTCAAATACATCAGTTTCAGGCCTTGTAATGAAGCCTGAAACTTAATTAACAATTAACACAATGAAAAAAAATATAATATTAAATCATATTAAAAATGAAGATGACAAATCTGAGTATTATGAAAAGCTTTTTGAAATAAGTCAATTATTGATTGATACTGAATGGACGTTGTATCATAAAATTTCAGAATTAATAAGACACTATGACGTGGAAGAGAATCAAATACGTTATGAAAGTCACAAAAACTTTGTCAGAAAATATTTTAGAGAAAATAAAAGTCCTCATAACTGCTTTCTAATTGAACTTCTAAATAGTATTAGGACAGGGATTGTTGAAACATATAACCCTTCAATCAATCATTATTTAAAAACAAATAAGAAAGGTTTATTTTATGATAAAAAATTGAATAGAAAAATAAAATGAAAAGGAAAGCCGGGTTTGCGCCACGAATGGTCGGAAGAAATTCCGACCATTTTTATGTTTTGAAAAACAAACCCGGGTCTCCGCCGCATTGCACAACGATCAGGGCTATAGCGAGG
>NZ_JBHUON010000053.1:0-764 GCF_042686155.1 Mucilaginibacter antarcticus
GTTGCGCAATCTCCTCAGCTTGATGAGCAAAGGCAGCCTCAATTTCAGACGGTGAAAGGTGACTAATAGAATGTGTTTTCATGGCGTAAATTATAACAAAATCAGTCAATTAAATCGCCTGTTTTGTTTGTCTTTTTGCCAGTAAATGCCATCAATCAAACACTGTAACTGAGCACTGTTTAATGGTGTTTTTGCTGTACCGTCAGTGACTTTGGCGAAGGTGCCTTTTTCTAACCGTTTACTCCACAAACAATAACCGCCCTGGTAGTAATACAACACCTTGAGCTGGGTACGGCGTTTATTGATAAACACAAACCAGTCACCACAATGCGCTTGCATCCCCAGTTTGCCCTGTACCAGTGCCGCCAGCCCATCAAACTGTTTGCGCATATCGGTATTACCGGTATACAGCCAAATACGCCCATTGGATAAGGGTAACATCAGGCAGCCCGGTTCATCCGAAGCACCACACCACCGGGTAATGCCAGTTCAATCTCCCAGGCAGAGCCTGCGCTCTGGTTCGCACTTGCTGGCATATCAAAGGCAAGCCAGTTATCTTGCTGCGCAAGCGATTGGCTATCATCGCTCAGTTTTTTACGCCACAGATAGAAGTTTGATACTGTTAACGCATGCTGTGCACAAAATTCACTGACTGTCAGTTCGCTTGCTGCTTGCTTATCAACCAATACCTGCCATTGCTCGCGTGTACGTCTTTTTGTTGCCATCGATTAAGTCTCCGTGAGTAAAATCTACGGGGACTATTT
>NZ_JBHUON010000054.1:0-569 GCF_042686155.1 Mucilaginibacter antarcticus
AGTTTTCACGACAATCGTATAATTCATTGGCGATTCGATGATACTTACGCTCGGTTTCGCTCCGTGCTACTTTGTTTGGAGAAGCATAGTTATGAAGCACGCAAGCGATTTTCTCCATTATCTGCTCTAGCTGGAGAGTAACCGTTCACCAGGGCCCTATTGACAGTTAGTAATATTTATTTTCAATGATCGTGGGGATCCTATTGATTGATCCCGCCAGTCTGTCAGAGTGGTTTCATGCCACGTAAAAAGCAGCCCACAAAGCCACCCGTCGCTACTAATCTCGATGATGCCAATGAGCTCATTAGTACACTCTGGGACAGGCTAAATGACCTCGAAGACCGACTGAATCAAAACAGTCGTAATTCATCGCGCCCGCCATCTTCTAATGGTCCGAGTGTAGCTTCATCTGCGCCAGCTAAAAAGCCGACGGGCCGTAAGCGCGGTGCGCAATCCGGCCATAAAGGTAGTAAGCGGATGCTGGCCGATACCGTTGATGAGACGCGCACCTATTATCCCGACGATACTTGTGCTTGCGGTGGTGACATTGCTATCAATGATTCCCCTTA
>NZ_JBHUON010000055.1:0-554 GCF_042686155.1 Mucilaginibacter antarcticus
ATTGCTGCACCTGCCTGGCATGCGGCCCGCTCTGACATCATGCCCAATTACTACCTGGTGGGAGATGGGCTGGCGCCGGGGACAATCGACAGCACTGTGCAACAAACAGAGCCAGGCTCTGGTTTACCGGTGAATTCCCATGCCGGTAGCTGGACTAAACCAAACCAGTATCGTCGCAACGCCGATGATGTATTGCCGCTTCAAACCAGCGAGGCACAATTTGCTGCTTTGCCTGAGCAATGGCCTGTGGTCACTGCAAACCGCGTTGTGCCAAAGGTAAGACAGCGCCAGGATAGTCTGCAAAAGCGCCATTTAACAGGCATTAAATTATCCTCTGATGCTGCGCATTTAGCGCCGTGGCTACCGCTTGTTGAGCAGCTGGGCCTGCCAGTTGGTGAGCAGCAGGAAACTATCAGTATTGTTATCGCCGGACAGCAGTTCAGCGGACCCGAACACTATGCTTTGCGCATTGAGGAACAGGCCATCACCCTGACTGCTGCGTCGGATAAAGCGGCAGGCTATGGCTTGCTCACGCTGGCTCAGCTGCGCGACCC
>NZ_JBHUON010000056.1:0-551 GCF_042686155.1 Mucilaginibacter antarcticus
CTGGTAGTGGTGTTCGTTCCATCTGGCTCCGTCATAACCTGGAGAACTTTAAAAAGCGCCTCGCAGCTCTGGAAGCCAAGGTTGAAAAGGAAGGCATAATCCTTAGCGAAGACCAAGTTGCAGCGCTAGAAAAGAAAAAGCAAGATGATGAAGCCTGCGGTGAAATTGAAACGCATCACCCTGGCTATCTAGGCTCTCAGGACACGTTCTATGTAGGCAACTTAAAAGGCGTTGGCCGAATTTATCAGCAGACGTTTGTTGATACCTACAGTAAAGTCGCGTTCGCTAAGCTCTACACAACGAAAACACCAATCACATCGGCAGATGTGTTAAATGACCGTGTATTGCCGTTCTTCGAGGCTCAGGAACTGCCCATGCTGCGGATTTTAACTGACCGAGGTACTGAGTATTGTGGCAAGGTTGAACAGCACGATTACCAGTTATATCTGGCAATCAATGATATCGACCACACCAAAACCAAAGCGAGACATCCGCAAACTAACGGTATCTGTGAACGCTTCCATAAAACCATCCTGAATGAGTTTTATCAG
>NZ_JBHUON010000057.1:0-543 GCF_042686155.1 Mucilaginibacter antarcticus
TTATCGAAGCGATCCACGGTAATAAGCGTACGCTCAAAAGCGCCAATGGCTTTAGCTACGTTGTCGTAGGTAAGCGGCTCAGCTTCGCCTTTGAAAACTTCTGCAAACAGCGTTTCGTAGCCTTCCTCTTTGAGATTATTAACCGCCGTTTTCTCATCCGGCACCGCCATTTCTACCGGGTTCAGAATAGGCCCTTTGGCCTGAGCGGCGAGATCAGCAGCCCGACCATCCCAAAACTGCGCCACATGAAAACCAGCATTCCATACAGACGGTGAATTACGATCGCCACGAGACCCTTTCACGCCAAGTGAGGTAGCTTCGTTATCGACGCCGCCCCGACCACCATCGATGCGGTGGCAGGTATTGCATGACTGGCTGCCATCGGCTGATAACGCCGTTTCGAAGTACAGGCGCTCACCCAAATCGATTAGTGCCGGCGTATCCATCTCAGCGCCAGGCATGGTTGCCGGGATCGGTCCGTGCATCATTTTAGCCTGAGTACGTACCGCGTTTTTATCCACTGCCACAGCTGTGGTGGTCACG
>NZ_JBHUON010000058.1:0-510 GCF_042686155.1 Mucilaginibacter antarcticus
TGGCATACACATCAGGCGAACTGGAGGCATCAATAATGGCTCTGGTGGCTGTTAACCGGCCCCGTAAAGCGTGCTGATAACGCTGCCGTTCATAGTCCACCAGCGATTGCATGGCCTCTTTACCGTAGCGCTGCTCAATCAGCACCAGCTCGGCATATTTCGCCAGTGACTCTATTAAAAAAGAACCATCAGCCTCCACACCATAGCCAATCTGATGCCCGAACCACTGATGGGCCGCTTCATGCGCCGTTCGCCGATAACGCTGGTCAAACCCAGCGTCTGTCGCAGGGCGCGCCCGAACCGCCAGACGATGCGACATTAAAATAACCTGTGGCAGCGCATAACCACTGGGACCGAATTCTGGCGTAAACAGTAAGGATAACTGCTTGTAAGGATAGGGGGTAAGTTGAGCCGAAAACCATTCGAGGGTATCAGTAACTGCCTGGAGATGAACCTGCAGTGCGCTGGTCTCTGAGCCACTCGTGAGATCGCGGGTTAAGCCGGTCAAAC